>JACQYM010000172.1:7533-14027 GCA_016208225.1 Deltaproteobacteria bacterium
GGCATAACAAAGGGAAAGGTAGCGATCAGGGTCAGGATCACCATTGCTCATGATGAGGCGGTGGTGGATTTCAGCGGCTCGGCGGACCAGGTCGGATCGCCGCTGAACACGGTGGAGCCGGTGGCTGTCTCGGCCACGATTTACGTTTTCCAATGCCTCATGGGGGAAGGATTTCCCATCAACCAGGGGAGCTACCGGCCGATCCGGGTCATCACCCGGCCCGGCTCCCTGCTCCACGCCCTGCCGCCCGCCCCTGTTGCCGCCGGCAATGTGGAAACCTCGCAGCGCATCGTGGACACGCTGCTCGGCGCCCTGGCCCAGGCCGATCCGGCAAAAATACCGGCGGCCAGCTGCGGCTCGATGAACAATATCGCCATCGGCGGCATGGACCCCGAAACAGGACGGCAATACACCTATTACGAAACCATCGGCGGCGGCATGGGGGCCCGGCCCGCCAGCCCCGGCCTCGCCGCTGTCCATACCCACATGACCAATACCCTGAATACGCCGGTGGAGGCCCTGGAGCACAGCTATCCGTTCCGCATTGACCGGTATGCGATCCGTGATGGCTCAGGGGGAGAGGGCAAACAGCGGGGCGGCGACGGCATCATCCGTTCCTATCGGTTTCTCGCGCCGGGGGCGGTGTCGCTGCTCACCGAACGGCGGGAAATCGCGCCCTACGGCTTGCACGGCGGGTCAGCCGGCAAGAAAGGGGAAAATATCCTGGTCCGGGACGGCAAGGCAAAAAAATTGACCGGCAAAATAAATCTGACGGTCAAGGCCGGGGATGTGCTGGTGATCAGGACGCCGGGGGGCGGCGGCTGGGGCAGGCGGTGAGGCGATTGCGGAATGAAGGGCGGGTTTGGAACCCGCCCCTACCCTCACCTGTCGTTCCGGCACCTGTTCTGCAGAATACAGACCCCTTTCTGCCGGAGGATCGCATCAATCTCCTCTGCGGAGAGAATGGAATTCTTGTGCTGACTGAGGTAAACCAGGCAATCGGAGCAGACATTCAGGGCGGTCCGGTAATCATCCAATTCCCTGGCAAGCTCCCAACATGGTGTGGTGCGCAACTCCCGGGCAGAGCATCTCTCATTATCGCATTTCATAATATGCCAGCAAAACCATTGAGAATTATCAGACATCACTTCCAGCTCGCTTACTGACACTTCCAGCTCGTTTAATGCGGCGTCTCTCAGCATTTCCGTCCTCTCGCGCAAGGTTTTTTCCTTCATCAGGAGATGATAAAAAGAATGCAATTATTCCTTACAATTCATCATTTCACACTATCCGGCAAATTCTTCAAGCCTGGCAATAAGATCCTCCCTCCCCTCCCCGGTCTTGGCGGAAAACAGCACCCGTTCCTCCCTGGCGATGCCGAATCCGGCATCAAGGATGGCAGCCTGGTGCAGCCGCTTGTTTGCAGTCAACTTATCCTGTTTGGTATAGACAAGCAGTAACGGTTTATTTTCATTTTTGAGCCAGGTGACAAGTTCAAGGTCCTGGGCCTTCACCTCATGGCGCAGATCAACGATCACCACCACGCAGATCAATGTCTCCCGGTTGAGAATATACGAAGAAATCAAGCCCTTCCAGTCATTCTTGATCTTCCTCGGCACCTTGGCAAAGCCATAGCCGGGCAGATCAACCAGATAAAGGTCTTGGCCGACCAGAAAAAAATTGAGGCTCTGGGTCTTGCCGGGCAGCGAACTCACCTTGACCAGGTTTTTACGGTTCAGCAGCTTGTTGATCAGGCTCGACTTGCCGACATTGGAACGGCCGGCAAAGGCGATTTCCATCTGATCGGGCGCAGGCAGCTGCGAAGTATTGAAAACACTTTTAACAAACTTGGCCTCTTCCGTCAGCAGAAATGCCATGGGCTAGATGACCTTGTTCAGGGAATATTCAATGATCCCTTCCGCGCCGGCCTTGAGCAGGCTGGGAATGAGATCCCGCACCTGATGCTCGGAAATGACCGTTTCCACGGAAAACCATCTCTTGTTGTAGAGCGGGGCCACGGTCGGGGCGTTCATGCTGGGCAGCATATCAATGACGCTGTCGAGTTTTTCCTCGGGCACATTCATCTTCAGGCCGACGATCTTGTCCGCCCGCAGCGCGCCCTGCAGCAGCATGGCGATATTTTCTATCTTTTCCCGTTTCCACGGGTCGGCCCAGACCGCCCTGTTGGCGATCAGCTGGGTGTTGGATGTCATCAGCTCATAGATAATTTTCAGCCCGTGGGCCCGGATGGTGGACTCGGTTTCCGTCACCTCGACAATGGCATCGGCCAGCCCGGACACCACCTTGGCCTCGGTGGCGCCCCAGGAAAACTCGATTTCCACATGGATATTCCGTTCGGCAAAAAAACGCCTGGTAAAGCCGACCAGTTCCGTGGCGATCTTCTTGCCTTCCAGATCCTCGATGGTATTGATGGGAGAATCGCCCGGCACGGCGATGACCCAGCGAGTGGGCTTGCGGCTGACCTTGGAATAGATGAGATCCTCGACCACCACCACATCGGATTCGTTTTCCAGGATCCAGTCCTTGCCGGTGATGCCGGCGTCAAGAATGCCGGCCTCGATATAACGCGACATCTCCTGCGGCCGGCAGATGGAGCAGGAGAGTTCGGGATCATCGATTTCAGGAAAATAATTGCGGGACGAGAGCTTGATCTGCCAGCCGGATTTGGCAAAAAGCTCGATGGTCGCCTTTTCCAGGCTCCCTTTGGGAATCCCGAGTTTTAACGTATTCATTTTTTATATACCTCCTGCGGATCAAACACAGGCTGATCTTTAATAATCAACTCATCGTCCTGCGCCCGGCGGAAAAAACAGCTGCGATACCCTTTATGGCAGGCCGCGCCGCCGAGCTGCTCCACTCTGTATACAACTGTATCTTCATCGCAATCAACTAAAATTTCTTTGACCAGCTGGACATGATTGGAGGATTCCCCCTTCAGCCAGAGCTTGTTGCGCGAACGGCTCCAGTAATGGGCCTTGCCGGTGGCGAGCGTCTTTTCCCAGGCCTCCTGGTTGATATAGGCCAGCATCAGCACCTCCCCGGTCACGTGGTCCTGGGCAATGACCGGCAGCAGCCCGCCTCCTTTGTCAAATCTGAGTTTCTGCATTATTTTTTTCCCGTTTCCGGCTGCGCTGTTCCCGTTTATTTTCCTGCTCAATGAAATGAATCATGCATGCCGTCCGGAAACGGCAGAATTCACCCGGATGAGAGCAGCGGGCCTGCTCGGAATCGACCTTTTCTTTATATTTTTCGCACATTAAGTCCAACACTGCACCTGCGCAGGCGGCCATACCGCCCGGATAAGCCGTTGTAAAAAAACAATTCAACTTTCTAAGTTGGCATAACTGTTTGAAATCATGAATTATATGGCAATATTTTCAGTCGTCATTCCGGCACGTTTTAAGCCGGAATCCAGTATCTGGGAGTTTCTGGGTGCCGGATCAAGTCCGGCATGACGAACCGCCCGCTGTTCATTGCAAGTAACTCGCTATAAACTCGTACAATTCAATAACTCAGAAAGTTGAAGAAATAACATGGCCAGAGAAATGCCCGGAACGGCACTCTTTTCAGTACCCCCTTGAGGGGTAGGAAGCCGTAACGAAATTGAAATATGGCCATGTTATTTCGCAACGTCAAGTTTTACAACCGGGCTTATTCCGTTTCCATTTCGTCCATTTTTGTTGAACTCCTGTGAACCAATGTGATAAGATCGATAACTATGAACATGAACATGACCAATATCCTCCACAAAATTCTCATTGTCGATGACGAGAAGGCCATCTGCGACACCTTCTCCCGCCTGCTTGTCTATTCGGGCTATACATGCCACATGGCGGCCAACGGCAGAGAGGCGCTGAATCTGCTGGGCGAGCATGATTTTTCCCTCGTCCTTTCCGATATCAACATGCCCCTGATGAGCGGCATTGAACTGCTGCGCAATGTGGTGGATAAACATCCCGAACTGGCCGTGATCATGATCAGCGGCATCGACGACAGGGATGTTGCCATCAACTGCCTCGAACTCGGGGCCTATGGCTACATCATCAAGCCGGTGCAGATGAACGAACTGGTGATCAATGTCGCCAACGCCCTGCATCGCCGGGAGCTGGAAATCATCAACAAGCGCTACAACCAGCAGCTCAAAGAACTGGTTGCGGCCCGGACCGAGGACCTCAATCTGGCCAGGGAAGAAACAATCATGACCCTGGGCAAGGCGGCGGAATTCCGCGACAATGAAACGGCCCAGCACACCATCCGCATGAGCCATTACTGCCGGCTGCTCGCCCATCAGTACGGGCTGTCCGAAAGTCAGTGCGAGCTGATCCGCCTGGCAAGCCCGCTGCATGATATCGGCAAGATCGGCATATCCGATACGATCCTGCTGAAACCGGGAAAGCTGACCGAAGAAGAATTCACCATCATCCAGCAGCACCCGGAAATCGGCTACCGCATCCTGGCCGATGCCAAATCAGACTCGCTGCGCCTGGGCGCTTCCATCGCCTATACCCATCATGAAAAATTTGACGGCACCGGTTATCCGCGGAAAATGCAGGGGACCTCTATTCCCATCGAAGGCAGGATTGCGGCCATCTGCGACGTGTTTGACGCCCTGACCACAAACCGGGTGTACAAGGCGGCCATCGAGGTGGACAAGGCGATCGAGATCATGGTGGAAGGCCGCGGAAAGCATTTTGACCCGGAGCTGCTGGACATCTTTCTGAATAATATGGATGCCGTCATCCAGATCAGGAAGGAATGCGCCGATCCGGAGAATAAATGAGCGTTTCAACGGAGCCTCTTGCAAAATGAGCGGTTCATTTTTTCCGTCATGCCGGAGGTTTTTTATCCGGCATCCAGTCTGTTGTTGTCAGGCCGTGAAGTGGATTCCGGCTCAACACACTGCCGGAATGACGCCATTTCAGGTCCCGTGTTGTTGCAGGAATGGAGGTTAGCATCATTTTGCAAAAGGCTCAACGTTCAAGCGTGTCAACGTTTAAGCGTTTCAGCAATTGTTGATATACCTTTATCACGTCTCGAATGTCCGTCATTCCGGCACTCTGTTCAGTCCTCGCTTGACGGGGGTGTTTTTAGCCGGAATCCAGGTCCTCACTGGATGCCGGCTAAAAACTTGCCGGCATGACGACACAGATAACCGGTATTTTTATAACTTCTAAGTCCCTAAGCGTTTCCACGCTGGAACGTTGGAACGTTTCCCACGCTGGAACGCTTCTTCTCACCCGATCCTGAATTTTACCACCAGCTGCTGCAGACCGGCGGCAAGCTCGACAAGCTCACTGGTCGCCACCCCGATTTTCCGCAGTTCCGTACCCCCTGCCTTGATTTCCTGATCGATCTGCTGGATATTCTCCGCCACCTGGGACGCGCCGGAAGAGAGCAGATGAATGGCCTCAGCCACATGGTTGACCCCGGCATGGGACTGGGAAACCGTAGCGGCGATTTCCGAGGTCATCCGGCTCTGGCTCTCCACCGAAGCGGAGATCGTGGTTGACGAGCCATGGGCTTTCCGCACGATGCCGGCCACATCGGCGATGGCCTTGACCGCGGCATGGGTGTTCTTCTGCACATCGGTAATCTGGGCGGCAATGCGGTCCGCCGCCTGGGAACTCTGCAGGGCCAGCTGTTTGACCTCGCCCGCCACCACGGCAAAACCCTTGCCGGCCTCGCCGGCGCGCGCCGCTTCGATGGTGGCGTTCAAGGCCAGCAGCTTGGTCTGCTCGGTGATATCATGGATGACCTTGGTGATCTCGCCGATCTCCTCCGTGCCCGCGTTTAATTTTTCCATGGAAATCCGGGCCTGCTCCGACATGGCCAGGGCCGTTTCGGTAATGGCGGCGCCCTGCTCCGCATTGGCGCCGATCTCGCCCACCGCCTCGGACATCTGCCGGGACGATTCGACCACGATTTCCATGTCCTTCAGCATGTCGCCGGCAGTCACCGAGGCCTGTTCAACCTGGCGGTTCATATCCTCCGTCGCCGCCGCGACCTTTGCCGAATGGCTGATCATGCCGTCCGAACCGGCGGCGAGCTGCCGGACAATGGCGGTCAATTGATCGGAGGCATGGTTCAACTGGCCGGAATTGCCCTGGATCTGCTCAATCATGACGGCCAGATTTTCCACCATTCTGCTCAGGGAGTGGCCGAGCAGATCGTGCTCCGAATAGACATTCACCTCCTTGGTCAGATCCCCGGCCGCAATGGCCTCCGCCAGCTCGGCCCGCTTGCGCAGCCCGGCGATCATGGCATCCATGCTGCGGCCGAGATTGCCCACCTCGTCGGTCTGGGTCATGTTCAGATTGTCCCGCACATCCCCCTGGGCCACCCGGTCGGCCATGGCCACGCAGGCCAGGATCGGTTTAATGATGGATACGGACACGAAAACGGCCAGCACCACACTAATGACAATACCGGCCAGGCCCACCGCGGCCATGACCAGCCCGGCGGTATTGATGCGG
>JACQYM010000173.1 GCA_016208225.1 Deltaproteobacteria bacterium
CGGCCATGCCACTTTAATCGGCAGCATTCCGCTGACCAGCCACGATGAGGCCCTGGCCCTCGTCTTTCAATATACCCCGAACATCCCCCTCTGGCCCCAGCTTCCCGGCAACCGCCTGGAGGGGATGCTGCAGCAGTTCAATGAGGGACTGCCCTGTATCGCCGCAGAGGGTGAAAAACTTTTTTTTAACAGCGGCTCCGAGCAGTTCGAAGCGGAACAGCTGGCCTTTTTTGAAGATTATCTGCTGGTGGCCGAAGATTTTTCCCTGCTCGCCGATTCTCGCTTCAAAATGAGCCCTGTCCGGGCGGAAGGCCTGTATAAGCTGGTGGAAAAGGCAAAATCAGGCAGCGGCATCCTGGCCCTGAAAGGGCAGATAACCGGCCCCTTTACCCTGCTCACCGGCATTGCGGACCGGAACAACCGCGCCGGTTATTATGATCCGCAAATCCGGGACATGATCACCAAAGGACTGGCCATGAAAGCCGCCTGGCAGGTCATGGTCCTGCAACAGGCGGGCAAGCCGGTCATCGTTTTCATCGATGAGCCGGCCCTGGCCGGGTTGGGTTCATCGTCCTTTATCAGCGTTTCCAGGGAAGACATCGCCACGGACCAGAATGAAATGATCGAGGCGATTCATAAGGCCGGAGGACTGGCCGGCGTGCACGTCTGCGCCAACACCGACTGGCCGCTTCTTCTCTCCCTTGGTTATGATATCCTGAACTTTGACGCCTATGGTTTTTTTGACCGTCTCATTTCCTTTAAAAATGAGATATATGCTTTTCTGGCCCGGGGCGGTATTATTGCCTGGGGCATCGTCCCGACCTCGGAAAAGGAGCATATCCTCTCGGCCAGCGCCGATTCCCTTGTCGCCCGCTGGCAGGAGCAGGCCGTGCAGCTGGTCAACAGTGAATGGGACATGGCGGCGCTTCTGCGCCAGAGCCTGATCACCCCCAGCTGCGGCACCGGGTCATTGACCGCAGACCTTGCCACCCGGGTGCTGGAGCTGACCCGGCAGGTTTCCGAGAGATTGCGGGAAAAATATTTGTAGGATTGCGGATTGCGGAGTTCGGATTGCGGAGTTAACGTCCTGGCGTATCACTTCCCGCTTTGCGCTTCTGACTCCTGGCTCCTTGCTCCTGACTTCTAAAAACAACGGAAATACACATATGGATGAACTGAATCAGATTCTGCAGCAGAGACGGGCCAAGGCGGAAGAGCTGGCTGCAATGGGGGTTGAGCTCTATGCCAACAATTACAAACCTACGCACCAGGTAAAGGATGTCCTGCCCGACAATCCCGACCCTGCCGCTCCTCTGCCCTCTGCTGGGCGGCAGCATGTCGCTCGCCGGCAGGATTGTCGCCATGCGGAAATTCGGCAAGGCGACCTTCCTGCACCTGCAGGACGAAACCGGCCGGCTGCAGGTTTACATCAAACAGGATGTGGTCGGCGAAGAGGTGTACAATATCTTCAGGAAGCTCGACATCGGCGACATCGCCGGCTTCAAGGGCTCGCTTTTCCGCACCAAGACCGGCGAACCGACCCTGCAGGCCATCTCCTTCCAGTCCATCACCAAATCCCTGCGGCCCCTGCCGGAAAAATTTCACGGGCTGACCGATGTGGAAACCCGATACCGGCAGCGCTATGTTGATCTCATCGTCAACCCCGAGGTCCGTGACACCTTCCGGAAACGGGTGGAGATCATCAGACTGGTGCGCGATTTTCTGGTCAACCGCGGCTTCATGGAGGTGGAAACGCCGATGATGCAGCCCATTGCCGGCGGCGCCACGGCCAAACCGTTCAAGACCCATCACAATGCCCTGGACATGGATCTCTATCTGCGCATTGCGCCGGAACTCTATCTGAAACGCCTACTGGTGGGCGGGTTTGAAAAGGTTTTTGAAATCAACCGCAATTTCCGCAACGAGGGGCTTTCCACCCGGCACAATCCGGAATTCACCATGCTGGAATTTTATCAGTCCTATGCCACCTACCATGACCTGATGGACCTGACGGAAGAGATGATCTCCTGGATCGCCGCCGAGGTGACCGGCTCCATGCAGATCACCTATCAGGGCGAGGAAATCGATCTGGCCCCGCCCTGGAGACGCTACACCATGGAAGAAGCGCTCGTGGAAATCGCCGGCATCGATCAGGCCATCCTGCAGGACCCGGAAAAAATCATGCGCCTGGCCAGAGACAAGGGCGTTGAACTCGATCCTGCCGCCGGCCCGGGGAAAGCCAAAACCGAACTTTTTGAACTGCTGGTGGAAGAAAAGCTCATCCACCCGACCTTTATTACCGAATATCCGACCGAGATCTCCCCGTTGGCCCGCCGCAACAAGGAAAATCCCGAGGTGACGGACCGCTTCGAACTGTTCATCACCGGCCGGGAAATGGCCAATGCCTTCAGTGAATTAAACGATCCCATCGACCAGCGGCAGCGCCTGGAAAAACAGATTGCCGAGCGTGGGGATGACGAAGAGATCTTCCCGGAGCTTGACCGGGATTTCGTGCGGGCCCTTGAATACGGCATGCCGCCGGCCGCCGGGGAAGGAATCGGCATCGACCGCCTGGTCATGCTGCTGACCGACGCCCCCTCCATCCGCGACGTCATCCTCTTTCCGCATCTGCGTCCCGAGAAAGGCTGATGGCGGCCATCCGGTACGATAAGATAGACTTTTTACGAGACAATCAAGGTAGAAACCGTGGGTTTTGAAACATTCATCTGCTTCCGCTATCTGAAGGCGAAACGCAAGCAGGGATTTATTTCGCTGATCACCTTTATATCCGTGGCCGGGGTGGCGGTCGGGGTCATGGCCCTGATCGTCGTGCTGGCGGTGATGGCGGGCTTTACCTCCGAGCTGCGCAATAAGATTCTGGGCGTCAATTCCCATATCGTGGTCCAGAAACTCGGCGGCATCATCAGTGACTACCCGGAACTGATCACCACCATTCAGCACATGAAAGGGGTGAAATCCGTCACGCCTTATATCTATGCGCAGACCATGATCACCACCGGCAGCAACGGCACCGGCATTGTGCTGCGCGGCATTGATCCGGAAAGCGCCTCTTCCGTGCTCTCCCTGGGAAGCCAGCTGAGCCAGGGGGATATTGCCGGCCTCCGTAATGCGGAAGACGAACCGGGCATACCGCCCGGCATCATCATCGGCAAACATCTGGCCAGCCAGCTCAGGACAGGCATGGGGGAACGGGTGCGGTTGCTCTCCCCATCCGGACCGCTGACCCCCATGGGGGTGATTCCCAAGATAAAAACCTGTGAAGTGACCGGCATTTTTGATACCGGCATGTATGAATATGATTCATCCCTGGCCTATATCTCCATCAAAACAGCCCAGCGGTTTCTCGGCATCGGCGATGCCGTGCACGGCATTGAGATCAATGTTGATGACATCTATCAGGCCCAGACCATTGCCGCGGCAATTGAAGAGCAGCTCGGACCGGGGTTTGTGGCGAAAGACTGGATGCGCATGAACCAGAATCTCTTTTCCGCGCTGAAACTGGAAAAAACCGCCATGTTCATCATTCTGACCCTTATCGTGCTGGTTGCCGCCTTTAACATCATCAGCACCCTTACCATGGTGGTCATGGAAAAAACTAAAGATATCGCCGTATTAAAGTCCATGGGCGCCAAGTCCGTCAATATTCTCCGCATTTTCGTCTATGAAGGGCTGATTATCGGCTGCACCGGCACCGCCCTCGGCGTGGCCGGCGGTCTCGGTCTGTGCAAAATCCTGAGCCGCTACCAGTTCATCAAGCTGCCCAGTGATGTCTATCCCATGTCCACCCTGCCGGTGAAAGTGCTGCCCCTGGATGTGACGTCGGTTGCCATTGCCGCGGTGCTGATCACCTTTCTGGCCACCATCTACCCTTCATGGCAGGCATCCCGCATTGAACCGGCCGAAGCCCTGCGCTATTAAGAGACGATGAAAGACAACGGCAACAGAAGCATCGATTTTTCGGCAAAGGGACTGATGAAGTCCTATGGGCATGGCCAGGGCAGGGTCGAGGTGTTGAACGATCTCAATCTCGATCTGCTGCGCGGCGAAATGGTTGCCATCACCGGGGTGTCCGGGACGGGCAAATCGACGCTGCTCCATATTCTCGGCACCCTGGACCGGCCGGACAAAGGGACCATTTTCTTCAAGAATGAAAACATTTTCAAGCGGGACGATGCGAGCCTGGCGTCTTTCCGCAATCAGTCCATCGGCTTTGTCTTCCAGTTCCATCATCTGCTGCCCGAATTTACCGCCCTGGAAAATACGGTCATCCCGGGTCTTATCGCCGGCAGGCCGAAAGGCGAACTCTATGCAGAGGGCAAAGAGCTGCTGGGTAAGGTGGGGCTCTCCCGCCGCCTGGATCACCGGGTGGGCGAACTGTCCGGCGGCGAACAGCAGCGGGTGGCCCTGGCCAGGGCGATCATCATGAAACCCGCCCTGCTGCTGGCGGATGAACCGACCGGCAACCTGGACCCGAAAACCGGGGAAACGGTATTCAATCTGATCCGGGATATGAATCACGATTACGGGCTGACCACCGTCATGGTGACCCATAATTTTGATCTTGCCCGGCAGATGGACCGCTGCCTGACCCTGCGCAACGGCAAGCTGAGCGACAGCGGCTTGATGCGTGAAA
>JACQYM010000187.1 GCA_016208225.1 Deltaproteobacteria bacterium
CCGCCTGGGCCGCCGCCGGATCGAAAACAGCGTCGCAGTGTGACAGATCATGAGCACTTAAACCGGTTGTCCGGTCAATATGCGCCTGCACAATGGCAAAGGCATCCTGGGCGTCAAGCCTGCGCACCTGCAGGTAAAAGGTGGACGGGCAGCAGCTTTTCTTGCAGGAACTGCCTTCCCCGGTGATGAGCGCGCCGATATTTTCCGCCTTCAGCTCCCTTTCGATGGCCTTTAATTCAATGAGCTGCCCTTTGTGAATCGGCACCATCTCCTCACCCCCGGCGATTTCACCGCTCCGGGCCTGCTTCCGCTCATTGGCGCGCTGCCTGGCGGCCAGCATGTCCGCGCCGCTCAGCAGGGCAATGCGGCATTCCGCGCACATGACAATTTCCGCCCGATACTCGTCGTTGCACTGCGGGCAATATTTCAATTCCGGGTCAATCATCTTTCCCTCCATACTTTTTTCGAATTATCATCAACTTTCAGCGATTTCTCCTGAACTGTCTGAAAGATAGCGGCAATCACATACTTTTTATTCAGACAAAAACATTCCCTGAAAGTTGCATCGGTTTCGTTATCTGCCGTCTCATCATAGGATATACCTGCTCAGGTCCTCGCTCTCCGAGATCTTCCTGAGCTGTTTTTTGACATAGTCGGCGGTGATATGAAATTTCTCCCCCCCCATGTCCGGGGCATTGAAGGAGACCTCTTCGAGCAGTCTTTCCATGATGGTATGCAGGCGCCTGGCCCCGATATTTTCCGTCATCTGGTTTACTTCGGTGGCGATTTTCGCCATCTCGCGCAGGGCATCCTCGGCAAAGGAGAGTTCGATATTTTCCGTGGCCATCAAGGCTGTGTACTGTTTGATCAGGGCATTCTGCGGCTCCGTCAGGATGCGGTAAAAATCATCCTCACCCAGGGGGTTCAGCTCCACCCGGATGGGGAAGCGGCCCTGCAGCTCCGGCACCAGGTCGGATGGCTTGCACAGATGAAAGGCGCCGCTGGCGATAAAGAGGATATGGTCGGTTTTCACCATGCCGAATTTGGTCGTCACCGTGGCGCCCTCGACAATGGGCAGCAGGTCCCGCTGCACACCCTCCCGGGAAACCTCGGCCCCGCCATGCATGGCGCCCTGACGCGAGGCGATCTTATCGATCTCGTCCAGAAAAATAATGCCGGACTGCTCGGTGCGCTGGATGGCGAGCTTGATCACCTTATCCATTTCGATCAGTTTTTCCGACTCCTCCTTTTCCAGAATCACCCTGGCCTCGGCGATAGAGAGCTTGCGATGCTCCTTTTTCTGCGGGAAGATCTTGCTGAACATGTCCTTCATGCCGGAACCCATGTCATCCATGCCGCCGCTTGAGAAAATCTCGACAAGCGGGGCGGCCTGGGCCTGCTCGACCGTCATCTCCACCAGTTTCTCCTCGAGTTTGCCGTCCCGCAGCATCTGCCGGAATTTTTCCCTGGTGTTGCCTGCCCCCGATCCCGCATCGGCACCTGCCGCTTCGGGCAGGGAGACGGCGTGGGGGCCGGCGGCACGGGGTGATGGCGGCACCAGCAGATCGAGAAGCCTTTCTTCGGCCATGGCCGCGGCCTTTTCCCTGACTTTGGCTGTTTCCTCCTTTTTTACCATATTGACGGCCAGCTGCGTCAGGTCGCGGATCATCGATTCCACATCCCGGCCCACATAGCCGACCTCGGTGAATTTCGACGCCTCGATCTTTAAAAACGGAGACTGGGCGAGATGGGCCAGTCGCCGGGCGATTTCCGTCTTGCCCACGCCGGTCGGGCCGATCATGATGATATTCTTCGGCGCGATTTCATCCCGCAGCGGCGGTTCCACCTGCTGCCGCCGCCAGCGGTTGCGCAGGGCCACGGCCACGAAACGCTTGGCGTCATCCTGGCCGATAATGTATTCATCCAGCTTGCTCACTATTTCTTTGGGGGTAAGGGAATGGGGAAGTGTCATATTTTTTCCACTACAAGGTTGGTATTGGTATAAATGCAGATCTGCCCGGCAATCTCCATGGCGGCCCGGCAGATTTCCTCGGCCCCGAGGCCGCTGTGGCAGATGAGCGCCTTGGCCGCTGCCTGGGCATAGGGACCGCCTGAGCCGATGGCCAGGATGCCGTCGTCGGACTCGATGACATCGCCCGAGCCCGATAAGATAAAGGCATGGTCCCGGTCAGCGGCAATGAGCATGGCCTCAAGCCTTCGGAGCATCTTGTCGGTGCGCCAGTCCTTGGCCAGCTCCACCGCGGCCCGGGTCAGATTGCCGTTATACTGTTCAAGTTTGCCTTCCAGCTTGTCATACAGGGTAAAGGCATCGGCCGTGGCGCCGGCAAAACCGGTGATCACCTTGTCCTGATAGAGCCGCCGCACCTTTTTCGCCTGGTGCTTGACGATGGTATTGCCCAGGGTCACCTGGCCGTCCCCGGCCATGGCCACCTCGCCCCGGTACCGCACGCAGATGATGGTGGTCGATCTGACCTTTGGTTTCGCATGTTCATTATTCATTTATCACCTATCTATTTGATTACCATTCATTTTCAACCAATCAGGACGAGCTGTTACATACCTGAAAATTGAGCATAAGGTTTACAGTTTACGGTTTACGGTTGGCGGTTGATTTGAGGAAAATATCCGCAAAATATTGATATCCGCAAGACCGTAAACTGTAAACCGGTAACTGTAAACCTTTTGAAATCGCGGCAAAATGCATGAATCCCGCAATCCAAAATCCGCAATCCCCATTCCGCAATCTCATTTACGCCTCGCCTTCGGATGCGCCGCATCATAGACAGCCATCAGATGGTCAATGGTCAAATGCGTGTATCTCTGCGTGGTGGAAAGGCTGGCGTGGCCAAGCAGCTCCTGCACGGAACGCAGATCAGCCCCCATCTCCAGCAGGTGGGTGGCAAAGGAATGACGCAGGGCATGGGGGGTTACCTGGGCCGCGATGCCGGCGCGCTGCGCATAAAAACTGACCAGCCGTTCGATGCTGCGGGGGGTCAAGCGCCCTCCCCTGCCGTTTAAAAACAGGGCATCCCTTTCCGGCGGCAGGCCGCGCTTCACCCGGCCTGCCATGAGCTCAGTCCGTTGCGGCAGATACCTGTTGATCATGTCAAGGGCCGGATCTCCAGTGGGCACCAGCCGTTCCTTATTGCCTTTTCCCGTTATCCTAACCATTCCCGTCTGAAAATCAACCCGGTCAAGATTGAGCCCGGCGAGTTCTGCCACCCGCATGCCCGTGGCATAGAGCAGCTCCAGCATCGCCCGGTCCCGCATGGCAAAGGCATCACCGGCCGCCGGCGCCTCAAGCAGGGAAAACATCTCATCCACCGTCAGAAACACCGGGATATATTTTCCCTGTTTCGGGGTGGAAACCGCGGCAAAGGGATCGGCCGCGACAATTTTTTCTCTGAGCAGGAACCGGAAAAAGGTGCGCAGCGCCGACAGTTTCCGGGCCACGGACGAACTCTTGCAGCGGGCGTTGAGATGATACACATAGGAGCGCGCCAGCTGGGGATCAAGCGAGGCGAGATCGGGTGATGCCGCGGTAAAGGCGAAAAAATCCTCGATATCGCGTCGATAATTGGTCATGGTGTGCAGCGAATAGCCTTTTTCCACATCGAGCCACTCAACAAACCGGGCGAGGAATGAGGCGTTTGCTGCGGGTTTTTTCTGAAAGCCGGCGGTCATTCTTGCGTAATAAACAATAGGGTGTTAAATAAGGAAACTTGTTTCCCAGTAAGCACTCTTCAATACCATTTTCCGGATACTATGGCCAAAAAAAATTTTGAAACCGCGTTAGCCCGCCTCGAGCAGATCGCTCGGGAACTGGAAGAGGGCAACCTCTCCCTGGAAAGCTCGCTGCAGAAATTCGATGAAGGCATGAAACTTGTTCAATATTGCAGCCAGAAGCTTGATGAGTCGCAGAAACAGATCGATATTCTCTTAAACAAGAACGGCACTCTCACCCCGCTCACCCCGCTCCCTTTCGAGGAAGAGGCCGAGCAAGCCGACGAGAACAGTTAAGTGGACCTGAAAGCGTATCTCGCCCGGAAAAGAGAGCAGGTCGAAGCGGCCCTTGCCACCTTCATGCTGCAACCCGATGGGCTGCTGGCCGGCCATATTGAGTCCATGCGCTACTCCCTCTTTGCCGGGGGCAAGCGCATCCGGCCGGTGCTCTGCCTGGCGGTGAGCGAGGCATTGCACGTTGACCCCACGCCGTATCTGCCGCTGGCCTGCAGCCTGGAATGCATTCATACCTACTCTCTTATCCATGATGATCTGCCGGCCATGGATAATGATGATTTGCGCCGGGGCAAACCGACCAACCACAAGGTGTTCGGCGAGGCCGCAGCCATTCTGGCCGGCGACAGCCTGCTCACCTTTGCCTTTGAGCTGCTGGCCGCCCCCGGTCCTGTCGGCTCCTTAAGCAGCGCGGAGCGGCTGCGCATCATCGCCCTCATCGCCAGGGCCATCGGGCCGCTGGGCATGGTCGGCGGCCAGTCCCTTGATATTGAGTCCGAAGGAAAACCGATCTCCTTCGAGACCCTGCAGTATCTGCACAGCTGTAAAACCGGGGCCTTGATCACCGCGGCGGTGCAGACCGGGGCCGTGATCGGCCGGGCCGACGAGACGCGGTTTGCCGCCCTCACCACTTACGGCCGCCAGATAGGCCTGGCCTTCCAGATCGTCGATGATCTGCTCAATGTCGAAGGGACGGCGGAGCAGCTCGGCAAGGCCGTCGGCTCCGACGCCCGGCACGACAAGGCCACCTATCCCTCCTTTTTCGGGGTTGAAAAAACCAGGGAGATGGCAAAAGCGGCGGTGGCAGGCGCTGTTGAGGCGCTGGCCGATTTCGATGACCAGGCTGAACCGCTCCGGGAACTGGCCAGATATATCTACTATAGAAAGAGATAAAAATTGCATGGAAGAGTCCAGAATCCTCCCCAGAATTGACTCACCGGTCGATCTCCGCAAATTGCCGGAAGAAGATCTTCCCCGGCTCGCCGCTGAGATCCGGCAGGAAATCATCCACACCGTGTCCCGGGTGGGGGGCCATCTTGCCCCGTGTCTCGGCGTGGTGGAGTTGACCCTGGCCCTCCATTACATTTTCAACACGCCGGAGGACAAACTGATCTGGGATGTGGGCCATCAGACCTATGCCCACAAGCTCATCACCGGCCGCCGGGACGCATTCCATACCCTGCGCCAGTACCAGGGAATCAGCGGCTTTCCGAAACGGGAGGAAAGTATCTATGATGCCTTTGCCACCGGCCACAGCAGCACCTCCATATCCGCCGGGCTCGGCATCAGCATCGCCAACTGCCTGAAAGGCGGCTGCCATAAAACCATCGCCGTGATCGGCGACGGCTCCATGACCGGCGGCATGGCCTTTGAGGCACTCAACCAGGCCGGCCATCTGGACAAGGATATGATCGTTGTTCTCAATGATAACGAGATGTCCATTTCGCCAAACGTCGGGGCCCTGTCGAGCTTTTTAAGCAGAAAGCTCACCGGCCGGGCCATGGTGCGGGCCAAGCAGGACCTGAGCCAGTTCCTGAAACATTTCGCCAATGTGGGCGAAAACATCCTGCAGGTCCTGAAAAAAAGCGAGGAGAGCCTGAAAAGTTTCTTTACCCCGGGCATGCTTTTTGAGGCGCTCAAGTTTGAATATATCGGCCCCATTCCCGGTCACAATATCGACAACCTGCTGCGGACCTTTAAAAACGTGCGGGACTTCAGCTCCGGGCCGGTTCTCATTCATGTGCTCACCACCAAGGGCAAGGGCTACGCCCCTGCTGAAAAAAATCCGGGCGCCTACCACGGGGTCGGGCCGTTTGACATCCAAACCGGGGCGCCGCTGCCTGCCGCATCAACGACCCCTTCGTATACCAAGGTTTTCGGCGATACCATTGTGGAAATCGCCAGGCAGGACCCGCGCATCGCCGCCATCACCGCGGCCATGCCGGCCGGCACCGGGCTGACGAAATTTTCCGAGCAGTTCCCGGACCGCTTCTTAGATGTGGGCATCGCCGAACAGCATGCCGTGACTTTTGCCGCCGGACTGGCCACGGAAGGCATTCTGCCGGTGGTGGCCATCTATTCCACCTTCATGCAGCGTTCCCTGGACCAGATTATCCACGATGTCTGCCTGCCCAATCTGCCGGTCACCTTTGCCGTGGACCGGGGCGGCCTGGTCGGCGATGACGGGCCGACCCATCATGGCGTTTTTGACATCTCATTTCTGCGCATGATTCCCAATATGGTGATCATGGCCCCCAAGGATGAGGAAGA
>JACQYM010000188.1 GCA_016208225.1 Deltaproteobacteria bacterium
ATGTGAGGAGAGAGTCCCAGGACGGGATCGGTCTTACGGTGTATTGCAAAGGCTTCATCATTTCCATCAGATATCAAATTTTCGCCTTGTTGAGGTAATTAAAATTATGCCGGCACTCCCTTCCCCCACATCCCCACATACTTTTACCAGCGTAACTGCCGGGAAATCAAGACTCGTATGGAGGGATGAGTTTGAAGGGCCGCAGGGTGCTCCGCCGGACCCATCGAAATGGCGGCAGGAGCGGGGTGGTGAAGGCTGGGGAAATCATGAATTACAGTACTATACCGATCAAGCGGAGAATGCGGTGCTGGACGGGAACGGTTGTCTTGCCATCACCGCCCGGACAATTACCGATGCCGACCCTGCAAACCGCATGTGCTGGTATGGCCCGGGCCGTTTTACCTCTGCCCGCCTGAATACGCGCGGGATATTTTCGTTTACGTATGGGGTGGTGGAGGCCCGCATCAAGCTCCCGTTCGGGCAAGGCATCTGGCCAGCCTTCTGGATGCTCGGTGCAAACTTTGGTGAAGTTGGCTGGCCGGAATGCGGAGAGATCGATATCATGGAAAATATCGGCAGAGAGCCCGGCACCGTGCATGGCACCGCTCACGGACCGGGGTATTCGGGCGGGAATGGTTTAGGCGGCGTGCATGCACTGCCGGAAGGGCAGGCGATGAAGGATGCATTCCATATCTTTGCGGTGGAGTGGCAGCCGGGGACCATTCGTTGGTACCTGGACAATCAACTTTATTGTGAGGTCATGCAGGCGCAGCTCCCGAAAGGAACGCCCTGGCCTTTTGATCGTCCCTTCTTCCTGCTGCTGAATATGGCCGTAGGCGGAGACTGGCCCGGCAGTCCGGACGATACGACCGTTTTTCCTCAGGTCATGCTGGTTGACTTTGTCCGCGTTTATCAGACGACGCAGCATCTTGAATAATTGCGCCGCCTCTGCCCCGATCAGCGCATAAAGCTTTGGGATTGCGCTGTATCCCGTTGAAAATTCCCCTTACTTCCTGTACGTTTCTCCGTTATGACTGATTCGACGCCAGATCCAGCCCCGGCCACCGGCGCCGTGCCCGGCCCGCGCAAACGCTTTCTCCGGCAGGTGCTTCGCCTGGCGGGCCCGTATTGGCACTGCGAGCGGCGGGCCAAGGTCCGCGGCGCGACCCTGCTGCTGTTGCTGCTCACCATGGGGCAAGTCGGGCTCTCGGTATGGAGCAACTACTGGCAGAAAGCGTTGTTCGATGCCCTCGAACAGCGCTCCGTGCGGGGCGTGCTGGTCCAGGTAGCTGTTTTTGCGCTGATTCTGGCAATTACAATCGCCGTCACGGCAGGGCATCTGCTGGTCAAGCGCTGGCTGCAGATCGACTGGCGTGCCTGGCTGACCGAGCAGCTGGTCGGCAGTTGGATGGCGGATGGCCGTCACTACCGGCTGCTTTTCAGTGCCGGCGACCATGACAACCCCGACCAGCGCATCGCCGAGGACATCAGCATTGCCACGGACAGCGCCATCGCCATGGCCCACACCCTGGTCTACTCGCTGCTGTCCCTGGGGCTTTTCATCGACATTCTGTGGTCGGTGTCCGGGGCGATCGTCGTGCCGGGCACCGAGGTTCAGGTGCCGGGCTACATGGTGCCGCTGGCTTTCGTTTACGCGGCCATGGGCAGCGTGCTCGGCTGGATGTTCGGCCGGCCGCTGGTGCGCACGACAAACGACCTGCAGACCGCGGAGGCGACGTTTCGCTTCGGCCTGTCACGGGCCCGGGAGAACACGGAGGCGATCGCCCTCATGCGTGGCGAGCCGCTGGAACGTGCCGGCTCGTCGGCGCGATTCAGCCGGATCGTGCGCGACTATGACCGGCAGTCGCTCGCCTACCTGTGGCTGGTCTCGTTCGGGACTGCTTACGGTGCGCTGCTGCCGGTATTTCCGATCCTGATCGCCGCGCCCCAGTATATCAGCGGGGCGATGTCGCTCGGCGCCCTGATGCAGGCCGCCCAGGCGTTCCAGCGCCTGACTTCGGCGCTTTCCTGGCCGGTGGACAACATCGGCGGGATTGCGCGCTGCCGGGCTTCGGCCGACCGGGTGCTGTCGCTTTACGAGGATATACAGCAACTGGATGCCGACGCGCACGCCCAGACCGGGCCGCGCATTGCGGTGGCCAGGTCGGACCGCGCCCGCCTGGAGATTGAGGATCTGTGCATCGCCGAACCAACGGGCCACATCCTGATCGAGCACTTCAGCGCCGACATCCGCCGCGGCGAAAGGGTGCTGATCACCGGGGACTCCGTGGTGACGGGGAGCCTGTTCAAGGTGATCGGCGGGCTCTGGCCTTGGGGCAGCGGCCGGGTCTGGCTGCCGGGCGACGGCGGCATGCTGTTCCTTGCCCATCGTCCCTTACTGCCCGAGGGGACCCTGCGCGAAGCTCTTTGCTACCCGCACCTGCCGGATGCATTCTCCGAAGCCGCCATCCACCACGCGCTCGAATGCGCGGGCCTGGCCTGGCTCGCCCCGCGCCTGGACGATCGGGCCAACTGGGAGCAGGAATTGCTGCAGCGGGCCCAGCAGCGGCTCGGCCTGGCCCGCGTTTTCCTCCAGCGGCCGGCCTGGGTGCTCATGGAAGGGGCCACCGACGCCTTTGACACCAAGGGCGAGCGGCGGATCCTCGAAATGCTCTATCGCGAGCTGCCCAACGCGACCCTGCTGAACATCAGCTTTCATCCCGACCTTGAGGATCTGCACCATCGTACCCTGGTTCTGACCCGGATGAGCGAAACGAAGATGCTGTTCGACAGGCAGCGGGTAAAGGTCGTGGTTCACTGAAAGCGTGACGGCAGCCAGCCTCTTTCGACGCACTCGCGGAAGCACCACTCCGGATAGAAAAAATATGGGCAAATTGCAAGTGGTATTGGCGCCTCAAATAAATTTGCTTTGTCGTGTCATATTTGTGTAAAATACAGCATCACAAAAGATGCGATTAAGGAGACAAAAGTATGACAATCAGCATAACGGAAGATATTCGATCCATTACGGAATTAAAACGCAACGCAAATTCCGTGCTGGAGCAAATCCATAAAACGAAACGCCCTGTCATTTTAACAGTCAATGGAAAGGCTGAGGCTGTTCTCCTTGACGCGAAAGAATATGAGAAAATAATAAATGCATTTAACCTGCTTAAACTCCTTGCCCCTGCTGAGGAAGATATAAAAGAAGGTAGATACAGGGAAGCAAGGGAATTTTTCCAGGAGTTTAAGAGTGGCAAAGAAATATAAAGTCAATATTTCCCAAAATGCTCAAAACGATCTTGAGCACATCTTTTTTTATATTGCCGGTGATAGCATTAACAACGCAAAAAAATTCATCGTGGAATTGGAGAAAAAAATATACAGCCTGGATTCGTTACCCGAACGTTTTGCATATATCCCTGAGAATATCTATTTTGGGACAAGCTATAGACATATCATCCATAAAAAATATCGCGTTATCTATAGAATATCCGGTGATTCCGTCTATATATTGCGCGTCATCCATGGATCGAAGCTTCTTGATCCATAAATAAGGGGTCAACACGAGTCCCTCCCCGCCCGGTTTTCCATCAATTTCAGTCTGCCTGTTCGCCTTGCTCTCGCCCCGGACCCGGTGCGGTATTACTCCCCTGATATTTCAGATGGGCCTGCAGCAGTTTGATGTCGCCGTAGGAATAGTCGTCGCCCAGGGCGATTTTTATCTCCTTGTGGGTACTGTGCTTCATTTCCGTCAGTTTCCGGGCAATGGCCTGTTGTTTTTCGGGCGACAGCAGCCTGTCGATTGCCAGCTCGCCGGTTTCCACGAAAGAGGCCAGGTGTCCTTCAATGGTCGCAATGGCCAGGCCACGCTCCTCGGCAATCCGCGCAATGGTCAGCCCTTTCCGGAACATGTCGAAACTGACCTGCCTGGTATTTGTTTTCGCCTCTTTTTCCTGCCCGGCTTCAACCTGTGGCCGCGCGGCCCCGGCTGCGGGCAGCACCACCTCCGTTATCGCATGTTGGCGGCGATAGGCGGCAACCATCTCCACCAGTTCCTTGCCGTACTTGACAAAAAGAGCCGGACCGATTCCCTTTATTTTCCGCATGTCAGCCGGATTGTCGGGCAGATTGACCGCGATCTGGATCAAGACGGTCTGGTGCAGAATCCGGTAGTGGGGGACCCCCTCCTTGGCGGCCAGTTGCGCCCGCCACTCCTTCATGGTCTGGAACAGCTCGGGATGCGCCACATCGGCGGCGGTATATTCCGCCTGGGCGGCCTTTTTCTCCTTGTCCGGCTTGAAGTCGATGTCAGCGGCAGACAGGGCGCGCAGATAGCGCTCCGGTGAAAAACCGCCGGCGCAACTCTTCACCGCCGCCGTTTTCACGCTTATTTCCTTGTGCAGATCATTTACGGCGTCTTTGACTTTTTTGCCGATTTCCTTGTTATCCGTATCCACCCGCAGGGCTCGCAGGCTTTCGCCCAGAATCGATTCGATTTTTTCCTGAAAATAGATCGACGCCTTGCCGATCCGCTCCAGCACGGCATTGTCCGTCTGGGGCAGGTTGCCGTCGGCAAAGAGAGTGGTCAATTGCCGTTTGAAATTGTCGCCCACCACGCAGATCTCACGCCCCGCCCTGTTTTCCAGTTCGCGGATATCAGCCACCCCGGCCACCGTGACCAGCTTGGCGTTGCCGAGAAGGACACGCAGCAGACGGTTCAGGCGGAACCGCAACTGCTCGAAATCAAAGCAGGCCAGCAGCAGCCGCTGCTGGTACCTGATTTTGGCGGCCAGCAGCTGCGCTTCCGAGGGCGGGTTCCGGCAGGCCTGGTTGACGAAATCCAGCACGGTGGGATCGCTTTTCACGGCATGCTGTGAAATGGGCGAGCTGAGCACCAGGCCCTCAAAGGTGCGGCAGCGGCTCAGGGCCACATAGACCTGACCATGGGCAAAGGCGGCGGCCGCGTCGATGACGGCCTTGTCAAAGGTGAGCCCCTGGCTCTTGTGAATGGTGATGGCCCACGCCGGTTTCAGCGGGTACTGGACGAATTTGCCGATCTTGTTTTCCTTGATCTCCTTGTTTTCCGGGTCAATGGTGTACTTGATATTTTCCCAGGTCGCCGGTTCCACCATGATTTCCTCGCTGTCGCCGGGGCACTTGACAACCACCGCCTTGCCCGCGATGCGGGTTATCTTGCCGATCTTGCCGTTGAAATAGAGTTTGTCCCGGGACGAATCGTTACGCACGAACATGACTTGGGCGCCGACTTTCAGGTCGAGGGTGGCCGGGGTCGGATAGGAGTATTCGGGAAACTCGCCTTCAACTTCGGCGCTGAAGCTATGCATCTTGGCCGGCAGGGCCCGCAGCCTTGATTCGTTGATAACGTCCACCCCGCGATTGTGGGTGCCGAGGGTGATGTAGCCGTCGTCGTCATGCGGGGCAAAGTTCGGAATGCAGCGGCTGTTGAGTTCCCGCAACGAGTCCGCATCGAGCCTGTTGTCGCGGACCCGGTTGAGCAGGTCGATGAAATTCTGGTCCGACTGGCGGTAGATATGTTTCAGCTCAATGGCGAGCAGCTCGGTCTGGCGCAGGGCATTGCTGCTGAAAAAGTAGGCCGATTCGTAATAATCGCGCAGGATCTGCCATTCCGCCTCTTTGACCACCGGCGAGAGCTGGTGCAGATCGCCGATCATCAGCAGCTGCACGCCACCGAAGGGCAGGTTGCCGCGGCGGTAGCGACGCAGCACCATGTCCACGCCGTCGAGCAGGTCCGCCCGCACCATGCTTATTTCGTCGATCACCAGCAGATCGAGGCTCTTGACGATGTTGATTTTTTCCCGGTTGAATTTGTGCTGATTGCTGTGTTCAAAGGTCTCGCTGCCCGGCACAAACGGGCCGAAGGGCATCTGGAAAAACGAGTGGAGGGTGACGCCGCCGGCATTGATGGCCGCAACCCCGGTGGGCGCGGTGACGATCATGCGCTTGGCGGGATTCTTTTTTAAATTGTGGAGAAAGGTGGTCTTGCCGGTGCCGGCTTTGCCGGTCAGGAAAAGATTGCAGTCAGTGTACCGGACAAAATCTTCGGCAAGCTGCAGTTCCGGGTTCGGGGTACTCATCGGCGGCTGGTTTTCGGGCATGGGTCTTGGGGCTGTAATGGTGATGACTCGTAAAAAGTCTATTTTCACCACAGAGCACACAGAGATCACAGAGAAAATATTTTTTAATTACAGTTCGTTATCTCTGTGGACTCTGTGCTCTCTGTGGTTAATCTTCAGTTTTTACGAGTCCATCAAAGGTGATCGTTGATCTTAATATGATTGACAAAATAATGCCAGGACAGAAAATCATTTTTCCGGCAAAGAGGATTTCATAGAAAACCGCCCCATCTCCCCGGAACCTGTACGGCACCATAGAAACAGCAGTAAAAATCGCTGGAGCCCCATCTCCCCGGAGCCTGTAGGGGCACCCCTCGTGGGTGCCCTTGTACCCTTGGCACCCATCTGCTTCCTGGATATGCCTCTACCCTGTGGAAACCCAAATGCAGGCAGTGGCACATGCCGGGCATTCCCCGGCAGGGCAACCACAAGGGATTGCCCCTACGAGGAAGCGGGCGACCGCGGTCCGAACCGTTCAGACAGGACGCTGACTTCCCCTGACGGAGGAGCTGATCAGCGCGCCGAGCTTTCTGAGGCCCTCGGCCCACCGTTCGTTCCATGGATGGCCGCAGCTGATGCGGATGCAGTTGCCGTATCTGTCGGTACTGGTGCAGATGACGCCGGGAATGATAAAGATGCCGTTTCTTTTCGCCTCGTAAAAAAGCTCGAGCCCGTCAACTTCCTCCGGCAGTTCCACCCAGAGCACATAGCCGCCCCGCGGCGATGATATCCTGGTTCCCGGCGGGAAATCCCTGCTGATGGCCAGCGACATGTTGCCCACCTGGTTGATCAGGGCATGGCGCAGTCGGCGCAGATGCCTCTCGTAGCAGCCGTTGTGCAGAAAATCGGCAACGATCAGCTGATTGAATTTTGAAGAGGCGATAACGGTATTGAACTTGATCCGTTTCACTTTTTTCAGGTAGCGGCCGGGCAGGGTCCATCCCACCCGCAGATCAGGGGCCAGCGTTTTGGAAAAGGAGGAGCAGTAGAGGACCATGCCTTGCGTATCAAACGATTTCATGGTGCGGGGCCGGGCGTCGCCGAAATGGAGATCGCCGTAAATGTCATCTTCAATGACGGGGATCTCCCTCCGGCTGCAGAGTTCGACCAGCTCTTTCTTGGCCGTGGCCGGCATCTCGAAACCCAAAGGGTTCTGGAAACTGGGGCAGACGATGCACGCCTTCACGTCATGCCGGTCCAGGGCCGCGCGCACCATGTCAAGATCAAGCCCGGTTTGCGGATCAGCCGGCACCTCCAGGGCCAGCATGTTCAAGTCTTCGATCAACTGCAGATAACAGGTAAAGGTCGGGGACTCGACCAGGATGGTGTCGCCTGGTCCGGCAACGGCGCGCAGGCATAAATGAATGGCATCCATGCAGCCGTTGGTGATGACCACCTCTTCCTCGTCGATAATTTCCTCATAGCCCAGCGCCCTTTTGACGATCTCCCGCTTCAGTTCGGGAGCGCCGGTGGGATTGCCGTAATTCATTTCCTTTTTTTTCATGTAGCGGCCGGACACGCTGCGCAGCGAGGCGGCAAGCTGTTTGAGCGGCAGCAGATCCATGCTCGGCACCGCCGCGCCGAACGGCACCATGTCAGGGTCGGCGATTGCATTGTGAATGGATTCGGCCAGGAGATTTACCTCCACTCGCTGGGGCCGGGGCTTGAGCTTTTTGATCTCCAGCGGGGGCAGCTCATACTGAAAGCGCGGCTTGACAAAATAGCCTGATTTCTCCCTGGGTTCCACCATCCCCCTGTTTTCAAGTTCCATGTAGGCCTGGTAGACCGTACTGATGCTGAGTCCGGTCCGGGAATGCAGGCTCCTGAGAGACGGGAGCCTGTCGCCGGCCCTGAAACTGCCGCTGTTGATCCTGTTTTCGATGTCGTCCGCCAGTTTCAGATATTGATATTGATGGCCGCCTCTTTCCATTGTCCGTCCTTCGCCGTGCATCTGTTATGGTCTTTTTTTTGAAAAAGTGCATCTGTTCTTAATTAACCGCTCTGCTACATTAAAAGCAAGTGCAAAAGACAAGAGGTGAATTTTGCAAAAGGCTCTTCGTCAACCCTGTGATCTCCGTGAACTCTGTGGTGAAAAAAATGGACTTTGTCACGTCGGAAGGCGGCAGAGAAGGAAAAAGAGCAGTGAGCGAAATGGCAACAGAACGGCAGAGAAATTCGGCAACCGGTTATACGGCGTCGGAGAAGTTGTTGCTTGCCCTGGCGGTCGGCATCATCTTGTTGCTCGTGTTGACCACTTTTCTGCCGCTTGCCGGCCGAGATGCCGCGCCGGGTGTTTCCCCCGGTCCTGGGCGCGAATTTCCCAACCCGGCCCTCCGGGTCTTATGAGAGGCCGCCATCATGAACAACATCACCATTGTCCCGGTATCCGAAGAGGACGGCAGGCAGATCATTGACATCTTCAATTATTACGTGGAACATTCCTTTGCCGCCTACCCTGAGCGCAGACTTCCCTACGAGGCCTTTGCCCTGTTCCGGCAGATGGCGCAGGGCTATCCCTTTGTCGCGGTAAAAGACGATGCCGGCGGGCTGCTCGGTTTTGCCCTGCTGCGGGCCTATCATCCCATGCCGACCTTTGCCCATACCGCGGAAATCACCTGTTTCATCCGCCCGGAGCAGACCGGGAAAGGGATCGGCAGCAGCCTGTCAGCATCATCCTGGCCGGCATCTCCGCGCTCAATCCCGGCAGCATCGCCTTCCACCAGCGGCACGGCTTTCGCGAATGCGGCAGGTTTCACCATGTCTGCCGGAAAAACGGCAGATATTTCGATGTGGTCTGGATGGAGAAGGCCCTGACCTTATAGCATCGACCTCCCGGCAGGGTGGCGCCCATGCGCCGCAAACCTGACTGCCCGATGGGTATCCATTCTAAGCCTGTCATGGAACTTCATCCCGCCTCCATGGTCTATTTGTTATAGTAATCGTTTTCAAGCAGGACAAAACGTCCGGCCTGCTTCTGCCGGGCATATCGCCGGTGGGCATGATTGTCGGGGGCGGATTTGCAGCCTGCGGCAAGCAGCATATTTCATTACGTGTATGCAGAAAAAAAATTATTTCGCAACGCTTGTTGCCGCAGCACTGACACTCTCAGGCTGCGCCACCACGGTGGTTGAGTTCATACCGAAGGGGCCGGCGGACAGACAGGTATATACTAGCAGCGGCCTTGGTTTTTCGCGGGAAATTCGCCATGAAATGATAAAAAACGCCGGGGAATTCTGCGAAAAACAAAACAAGCATTTCAAGTTTGTCCGCAATGTTATTCTGCCCACGTCAATGGCCGGTATTGACATGGTGTCGGTTGATCTGCTTTTTGCCTGTCTCGATGAACAATTCGTGGCAAAACCGGCTCCCCTCCCTGCGGAACCAGATCCGCCCGAGACAGCGGCGGCGGAAGAAACGGCCCCGGCGCCCACGGAACCCGCACCCGGGGAAGTGATCGCCAAGGCAGTGCTGGACCAGGCCCCGGCCAAGGAAGTCCGCGTCGAAATCACCGGCGACACCCCGGGAGAAGTTGAAAGTCTGGGGGATCACCCAGTCCCTGCCGGCGACCTGATGGCCCCCGTCAACCACCATGATGTTGTTGAGGAGGTTCTTCTCCAATAGTTGAGAAAGATGGCCGACAGGATGGCCCTCCAGATGAATCCCCCCCAGCCAGCCTGCAATCCAGCCGATCTGTGCGCTTTTCCCCCCCCCCATGATCGCTTCTCCGGTGTTTGTTCTGATCGGTGAAGGGCCGGGTCGCCGCCCCGCAAAGAGTTTAGCAAGCCGCAACCGGCAAATTCAAGATCCCATTCCCCGTTCTCTCCTCTGATGCTGTCTCTTCGTTCGACTCGACAGCAACACAATAAAGAAATTCTTTTCGCCGCATCTTTTTTAGTTTTCTTGATTTAAGTCAAGGACACCCCGGTTGCCTTTCGGTAGGCTGTTCCCATAGGCCAGATCCATGGGAAAAGGAACAATCGAGGAGGAAAACGATGAAGAGAAAGCTGCTATTGATGCTTCGGCATCCCATTCGACAGCACAACAAGGGGGTGGAGCCATGACGAAAAAGAGGGGAAAGGTGGTCGGCTTCAGCCTGGCCATCTTCGGCGCCGCCGTTTTTACCGCGGCATTCCTGATGCTGGGGCCGCCCCGGCTGCTGGCCAAATCGGAAAGCCCCGATTTCTGCGCCGGCTGCCATGTGATGGAGGCGGAATATGACGCCTGGTCGCATGCCGGCGCCCATCGCCGCAATGCCTGTGTGGACTGCCATCTGCCGAACCGCAACAAGGCGGTGCATTATGTCTGGAAGAGCATCGACGGCATGAAGGATACCCTGGCCTTTTATTCCGGCCGGGTGCCCGAACGGATTGTCATCAGCGCCCACGGCCGGGAGGTGTTGCAGGACAACTGCATCCGCTGCCACGAAAGCACTGTTGCCCACATCGATCAGGAACGGCCCTGCTGGCAATGCCATCGCCGGATTGCGCACCGGGGAACCGGTCAGATTTTAACACTGTAAACGCCCACAACAAGCAAGGAGAAGAACATGAAGAAGAGAATATTGTTACCCCTGGTCCTGATGGCTGCCGGCAGCGTGATGCTGGCAGGCTGCAACGCCCCTGAGAAGGTCGAAGCTGTCCGGCCCGTGCAGATTGCCGAAGGCGAGATGGACCCCGGTGAATGGGGCAAGGCCTATCCCGTCCATTACGATCTGTGGAAAAAAACCGCCGAACCGACCGAGCCGGGCAAGAGCAAATACAAGAGGGGTTTTGATGCGGACGGCATCACCTATGACAAGCTTTCCGAGTTTCCCTACATGGCCCTGCTCTTCAACGGCTGGGGCTTCGGCGTCGAGTACAATGAACCGCGCGGCCACGCCTATATGATGAAGGACCAGGTGGATATCGACCCGTCCCGGGTGAAGGCCGGCGGCGTCTGCCTCACCTGCAAGACCCCTTACGCCCCCAAGCTGGAAAAAGAAATGGGGCTGGATTACTACAGCAAGCCCTGGGCCGAGGTGCGGGCCATGATCCCGGAGAAGCACCAGGACATGGGCGTGGCCTGCATCGACTGCCACGACAGCAAGGATATGTCGCTGGTTCTTTCCAGGGAATTCACCCTGGGCAAGGCTCTGGACGCCATGCAGGTGGACCGCAATAAACTGACGCATCAGGACATGCGTTCCCTGGTCTGCGCCCAGTGCCATGTGACCTACAACATCCCCAAGGCGGACGGCAAGTCGGTGAGCGTCTATTTCCCATGGCAGGGCAGCACCTGGGGCGACATCTCGGTTGAGAACATCATCAAGCAGATCCGCACCGACCAGTCGGTCGGCGAATGGACCCAGGCGGTGACCGGCTACAAGATGCCCTTCATGCGTCATCCCGAATTCGAGCTCTTCTCCCGGAGCAGTGTGCACTGGATGGCCGGGGTGGCCTGCGCCGACTGCCATATGCCCTATACCAAGGTGGGGTCAAACAAGGTGTCCGACCACCGGGTGACCAGTCCCCTCAAGAACGATCTGAAGGCGTGCCAGCAGTGCCACACGGAAACACCGGAGTGGCTGCGCAATCAGGTGACCGCCATCCAGGACCGGGTTGCCTCCATGATGATCCGCTCCGGCTATGCCACGGCCACGGCGGCCAAGCTCATTGAAAAGGTGCATGGCCTGCAGGCCCAGGGCAAAGAGATCGATCAGCAGCTCTATGCGCAGGCCAAGGATTTCTACATGGAGGCCTTTTTGCGCAGTCTGTACATCGGGGCCGAGAATTCGGTGGGCTTCCACAACCCCACCGAGGCGATGCGAATCTTAGGTGACTCCACCGGCTTCGCCATGAAGGCGGAAGCGCTGCTGCGCCAGGCCCTGACCAAGGCGGGCGAGGATGTGCCGCTGATGGTGGATCTCGAGCTTGACAAGTACCTCACCGAGCGGGGCAAGAAAAAGCTCATGCTGCAGAAGGACGTGGAATTCAAGGACCCCTTCGGCGTGCAGGACAAACTGGTGAACGTGGAACTCATCAGTAAGTAAGCCGTAGTTCAAAAATAACTGTTACATTTTAATATGGTAAACGGCACTCTTTTCAGTACCCCCTTGAGGGGTATAAGGGGCCGTAACGAAATGTCTCAAAATGTAATGGTTATTTCGTAACGGCCCCTAAATCGGTAACTGTTGATTCTTCCCGGCAGGCCGGCCGCAATCCGCGGCTGGACTGCCGGGATTTTTTTTCTGCAAAGCCGCGATCAGAGGTTGACGCGGCCGGCCGGACAAAATCGGCTTTCTTCATGGTTCACGACTTGCCCGTCCGGCATGTCGAACCGACGCTGCAGCTCCCCCAACAGATACCGATCCGGAACACCTCGGACTTCTGCCGCAACTCGACGACCTCATCCCCGGAGAGACACCAGTCCGACGTGCGCCGCTTTCGCCTGCTCAGTCCGCAAGGTCTCCGCGCTTCTGCGCCACGGCAGGAGAGCCCTTCCTCATGGTATTTAAATATTTAATTAACAATTTAAAAACAAAATCCTAACCTAGTTGTCTTACAACTAAATGGAGCAGGGCGGGGCTGCATTTGCCGATATCAAAACGACAGCCGACCCTTATTGCCCGTCTGGCCTGCTTCTTGTGACAGTGCAGCGATAATAAGGGAAGCACGAGGCCGGAAGGCCGCTGAGCCGGACTGGCGTGTAACCATGCAAAAAAGGAAATGACATGAAAACTTACAAGCGAAACCGGTATGCATCGTATTTTCTCTCTCTTTTCATAGCCTTTTCAGCGGCCACAACCCATGCCGCCGTCCCTGATCAGCAGGCTTATCAGCCGCGCGACGGAGTGATCCGCCTTTATGGCGCCGGCGGACCGCATACCGCTCTCATCCGGGCCGGCAAGCAGTATATGGAGAAGACAGGGATTCCCGTGGAAGTGACTTTCGGTCCGGAGAGCAAGTGGACCGAGAATGCCCAACGAGACGCGGATATTATCTGGGGCACATCCGAGCAGTCCATGACCGCCTTTCTGGAAACCTATAAAGAGTTCAACAGCGCCGATGTCGAGCCCGTTTACACGCGCCGGGCGGTGATCACCGTGCAGAAGGGCAATCCGAAACAGATCAAGGGCTTTGAAGACCTGCTGCAGCCCGGCTTCAAGATTGTCGTTACCGAAGGGTCAGGCGTATCCAACACCTCTGGTACCGGGGTCTGGGAGGATATTGCCGGACGGCTTGGTTCTCTGGAAGATGTCAAGGCTTTCCGGAAGAACATTGTCGCCTTTGGCAAGGGCAGCGGGGCCAGTTTCCGCGCCTTTAAGGAACAGAACGCCGACGCATGGATCACCTGGATTCACTGGCCGTTGACCCATCCCGAAGATGCCGACGTGGTGGAACTCTCGCCCGAACGGGTCATTTATCGGGATCTCACCATTGTTACCAATGAAAAAGCCGATGACGCCACCAGTGATTTCATCAATTTTCTCAAGGGAGAAGAGGCGTACGCGATATTCAAGTCGGAAGGATGGACAAAATAGCGCCGGGTGAATTGAAATCACCAGTGCCGTGAAGGACAGGGCCGTGGGCGATTCTTCAATAATGTTGCGGCAGGAGATTCCCTCACAGACATCCGGGCACAAGGAGGCATTATCAAGAATTCAACTTTCTGAGTTAGTATAACTTATTGAAATCGTGAATTATATGGCAATATTTTCGGTCGTCATTCCGGCACTCTGTTCAGTCCCCGCTTGACGGGGGCTCTGTTCAGTCCCCGCTTGACGGGGGTGTTTTAAGCCGGAATCCAGTATCTGGGATTTCTGGATGCCGGATCAAGTCCGGCATGACGAACCGCTCGCTGTTCATTGCAAGTAACTCACTGTAAACTCGTACAATTCAACAACTCAGAAAGTTGAATCAAGAAAATTGAAAAGAGGTAGCCGACCGACAGGCAGGGCCGGGGCAGGAGGGGGCCTTGCTCGAAAGAAGTCTACCAGAGGTTGTTCAGATGACGGCAGTATAGTGTCCGGCATCCTGGCTTGCAGATCGTTTGCAGAGAGTCGCATGCCGGGCAAATGGAAAAATTGTCTTGATTTTGAAGACCAACCAGGAGGAAAACATCATGTGGAAAAGAAGGATTACCCAAACAGACTTCAACCGGCGTGTGACCAGAAAACAGAGAGTCTACAAAAGCGCGACAGCGCTTCTGGCGGCTGCATCGTTTGTTTTCTGCAGCCTGTCTGCCGGCGCAGCCGGTATCGGCAATGACCTCAGGCAAGAGGGTTCCCGCCACGAGATCAAATTTCAGTACCGGGATTTCATTAAGGTCGTCAACAACAAAGGGGTGAGAGCTGATCTCGCACCGCAGGTCCGTATTACTTCGCCAATGAATGGCACCCTTGTGGCGCGGGGAGAAGGCGAGGTTGGTGCCGGCACCACAAAGGGCACGGGCTTTGCCATTAATCTGGAGATTTTCACCAGGGACGAAGTTGGCATCAAGCTCAATGAAGCGACCCAGGTCCCGGGAGATCCCGGTATCCGCCATGCTGATCTGCTGGGTGAAGTCAATCCCGAGATCCCCGGTCTCTTTGTCTTTATCGACAAAGAACTGATCAAACCCGATGGGGAAATTATTCCGCAAAATACCAATCTCGCAACCCTGTTTAATGT
>JACQYM010000189.1 GCA_016208225.1 Deltaproteobacteria bacterium
ACAATGACGGCAATTTGCCCCTTGCTCTCCTTCAGGTCATCCACACTTTTCAGCAGCGGCTTGGCAAGGGGCGTCAGCCCTCCCGTCTGTACGCCTTTGACTGCCGCGGCCAGGGCCGCGGCATCATAGGCGGTCATGCCGTATATCAGTTTGCTGTCTTCAAGGCTTCCACCTTTCGTCGGGCCGAAAACATGCAGCCCGGCCTGCATCTTCAGGGGCGGGAGCGTGTCATTCATATGCAGGACCACGTTTTTCGCCTGGACAATTTTCTGGCTGCCATTGTCCTTGTCATACATGGATGACGATGCATCCAGGATAATCAAGGCATTGTCAACCTTCTGCCGGTACCCCTGCCCCAGTTTGCCGGAAAGGTCCGTGGCCATGAATGGCGTTTCCGCTGTCTGCATGGCGCAGCCAGCAACGAACCCCATCAGGATAAAAATCCATAGTGATTTCATGATGTTCATTTTCAACTCCTCCTTTTTTTCCTCTTTTTGATAACTTCCCGTTTGCACAGCTTTTGTCAGTTAATGAAAAAATGATTATATCCTCATTATGGGGAGAATGAAAGGGGAAAGCTGCGGGGGGAAAGGTCAATGGGAGCGGAAGAGGGAAACGGCAGGACCGGAATATGGCCGGCCGGCCATGTCAGCCAGGAAGACAAATCGTGAGGAGATCGTCAGGGAGATGAAATCGCGGGAGCGGATTCGTTGTCGGCGGCGCAGACAGACTCTGCGCCGCTCTTGCTTTCTGCAAGCAGATCACCGGGCAATACCGACTGCATCGGCCTGGCTTTCTTTTCCCCGCTGTTGCTCCTCAAAAAGAGGGAGATAGCGGCCATATCCTTGCTGCGCCAGCTGCTCCACCGGGATGAAACGCAGGGCTGCCGAATTCATGCAGTAGCGCTTGCCGGTGGGCGGCGGGCCGTCATCAAAAACATGGCCGAGGTGCGAGTCCCCGTAACGGCTGCGCACCTCGGTGCGCAGCATGAAGAGGCCGAAATCCTTGCGCAGGACAATATTTTCAGCCTCCAGCGGGGCGCGAAAGCTCGGCCAGCCCGTGCCGGAATCGTATTTGTCCAGGGAGCTGAAAAGAGGCTCGCCCGAAACAATGTCCACATAGATCCCCGCTTGCTTATTGTCCCAGTACTCGTTGCGGAACGGGGGCTCCGTCCCTTCCTCCTGGGTTACCTGATACTGCATGGGGGTCAGCTGTTTTTTTAATTGCTCTTTGGTGATGGTTATTGTTTTCCAAGATTCTTCTGCCATAAGCATACCTGTTATTCCGAATGAAAAAAGAATGACAAAGGAGATAAAGAAGTATTTTCTGTTCATAGCAATGTTCCCCTTGCTTTGTTGCTTGGGTTTTTGCGTAAAAAGAGCTATTCTCTTTTAGTTATTAAGAGCGACGAAGTGTGCAAAATGTTCAGTTTGGAGGGATGAATGGTCCTGTATAATGACAGCCACAGCAAGACTATCGGCTATATCCTCTGGATATTCGGTTTCACCGGTTCGCACCGGTTTTATTACGGCAAACCTGTTTCCGGCACCCTCTATTTCTGCACCCTGGGGCTGCTCGGCATCGGCTGGCTCATTGATCTGTTTCTGATTCCGGCCATGGACCGGGAGGCTGATCTGCGATTCAAAGAGGGGCCGATCGACTACACGGTGGCCTGGATTCTGCTCACCTTTCTGGGCCTGTTCGGCGTCCATCGAATGTACATGGGAAAATGGGTGACGGGCCTGCTCTATTTAGTAACCGGGGCATTGTTCGGCGCAGGCTACATCTATGATTTCTGGACCCTGAACGATCAGGTGAGTCTTCGTAATCTGCAGGATGAGAGGAACGGATGAGCCGCGGCAGCAACAGCCAAACGATGGCGTTGACCGCGATCGGATGGGCGAGGGAATAACCCGATCTGCCATGCGCGATAATCAACAGGGCGTGCCGCCCGCCATTCATTACGGCTGGTTTGTGGTGGCGGCCGGCACCCTCTGCATCTTCGCCGGCCTTGGTTTCGGCCGCTTCGCCCTGGGCATGATCCTGCCCTCCATGGGGGCGTCACTCGGCCTTTCCTATTCCCAGATGGGGCTGATCAGCACCGCGAATTTTGTCGGGTATCTGCTGGCCGTCCTGCTCTGCGGCAAGCTGACGCATCGTTTCGGGGCCAGGAAACTGATCGGCTTTGCCCTGCTGCTGGCGGGCGGGTCGATGCTGTGCATCGGGGTAAGCCGGCAGCTTTTCTTCATCATTCTCCTGTATACGCTGACCGGCATGGGCAGCGGCATGTCCAATGTGCCGATGATGTCTTTGGTTTCCGCCTGGTTTATCAGCCGCCTGCGGGGAAGGGCCGCCGGATTTATCGTCATCGGCAGCGGCTTTGCCATCCTGATCTCGGGGCAGCTGATTCCCTGGCTCAACGGGCCGGACGGCGCCGGCTGGCGCCTGAGCTGGCTGGTACTCGGCTCCACTGTTGTCCTGGTTGCCGTTGTCTGTTATCTCGTATTGCGGGACAGACCGCAGGATCTCGGCCTGCAGCAGGTGGGCAGCGGGCTGACCCCTGATGCCGGCCGCGGCAAGGTCAGTTTCGACAAGGAGAGGGTGCGGCCGCGTGTTATCTACCATTGTGCGGCAATCTACTTTCTTTTCGGTTTCACCTATGTGATCTATGCGACCTTTATCGTCACCACCATGGTGCAGGAGCGGGGATTTTCCGAAGCAGCGGCCGGCAGCTTCTGGTCATGGGTCGGCCTGCTCAGCCTCTTTTCCGGCCCGGTGTTCGGCGTTTTGTCCGATAAGCTGAGCCGAAAGGCGGCCCTGGTGATGGTTTTTACCATCCAATCCCTGGCCTATCTGCTTATTGCGGTTAATCTGCCGGGACTCTTTCTCTATCTCTCCATTGGTTTTTACGGCATTGTCGCCTGGAGCATCCCGTCCATCATGACGGCCCTGATCGGCGATTATGTCGGTCCGCACCGGACGGTTGCCGTTTTCGGCTTCATCACCTTTATTTTCGGCATCGGCCAGATTGCCGGTCCGTACCTGGCCGGGGTGCTTGCCGAAAGCACCGGCAGTTTTGCCGGCAGTTTCTATCTTGCCTCTGCCCTGGCTGTCATGGGCGCACTCTTGTCCGCCGCTTTGCCGCGGCCCGCCACCCCCTGAGGCAGGAGCCATGCGCCAGAAACCGGAAGCCGGAATAATAGATTTTTTTCTCCTTTCTTCTCCTCTTCCGGCTCCAGGCTTCGCCAGCTCCTGTGGACATGCCGGAAGTTGAGTGCTTGACAGAAAGGTTGATCCTTGAGTAAGAAAGGAAACGTTCACACATAATTTTTCGGTCAGGAAAGGGGGCATGGAAAATCCAGTCAAACCGATCGGACTTAAAATCCCGGCAAACAAATTTTATCCGCCGCCCTTTGTTTCCGCCCGGAATCTCTTCCGCGAACGCCTTATCCGGCACACCTTGCCGAGGGCAAACGACGAAATGCAGGTTATTGCCGTGGAGGGGCAGGCCGGGCAGGGCAAAACAACCCTTGCCCTGCAATATCTGCACTTTCAGGGGCATCGTTTTGCCTGGTATCAGTGCGGCGAAGAAGACCGCGATCCGGTTTTTTTTGTGACCGCGCTTCTCCACTGCCTGAAAGGGGTGATCCCTGATTTTTCCTCACCTTGGGCGGAAGAGATGATCAGCAGCAAGGCCGTAACGCTGCCCGACCTGCGCGGGGTGCTCAATCTGCTCTTGCAGGACCTCGATGCCGTGGTCGCGGAACCGTTTTATCTTGTCTTTGATGACATGCATCTGCTCGGACCGGAGAGTTATACCGCCTGCCTCATCGACCACCTGCTGGACACCTCCCCGCCCCATATCCGTTATTTTCTGCTGTCCCGCCATCCCTTTGCATCACAGAGCAAGGTCATGAAATTCGGCCGCCGGGCCCTGCGGCTCGCCAATAACGATCTCCAGTTGAATCACGAGGAAATTCATACCCTGTTCAATGACGTGCTTGACGCGCCCCTCACCCTGGAGATGGCGCGCACCCTGGAAGAGGCGACGGATGGCTGGGCCATGGGGCTGATTATGATAGGCCATGCCCTGAAGGGCAAAGAATCCGGGGAAATCGAACCGGCCATCCGGCAGATCCTCTGCCAGGGGGCGATCCGGGACTATTTTCTGCAGGAAATTTTTCACCGCATCCCGCCGGACATGCAGCACGCTCTTCTGCTTCTTTCCCTGCTGGGGGACATTGCCCTGCCCCTGGCCGAAAATGTCTGCCATGACGCCATGATCGGCGACAAGCTGCGGCAGCTTGCCGAGCACAATCTCTTTGTCCGCCGCCTTGACGGCGAAGGGCGGATTTTCGGTTTTCATCATCTTTTCCAGCAGTTTCTCCGGCAGGAGGCCGGGAGAAAATTTTCAAAAAAAGAAATCAGGGAGGTGCTGCAGGAGGCAGCCCGCTTCTGTCTGGAACACGCCATGCCGGACAGCGCCCTGCGCTATCTTCTCAGGGCCGGGGACTTTGGGCAGATGGAGCAGGTGGTGAAGCGGGAAGGCATGGTTTTCCTGGCCAACAACTGGAACGTCACCCTCTACGGCCTGCTCAGCGAGGTGCCAGGGGAGGTGCTGCAGCAGCATAGCTGGCTCACCCTGTTCAAAGGGCTGGCCCAGTATGACATCTTTCCCCGGACCAGCCTGGAACTGCTGATTGCCGCCCGCCAGCTTTTGCAGCAACAGGCCGAGGAGGTCGGCGAGCTGCTGGCCATCGGCCAGATCATCCTCTATCACTGGATTATTTCGGGGCACCTCCATGACGGGGCGCGCTACCTGCCGCGGGCCGAAGAGCTGTATGCCAGGGTGCGGGATCAGCTTTCCCCGTATGAGAAGATACTGATCACCAGAAATATCGCCGCCGGCCACTGCTACTTCCGGATGGACATGGCCAGGGCGCGGCATTACTCGGCCCAGGCCATGGAGCTGGCCAGGCGGTGCGGCATCAGAAATTTTGTCGGCTCCACCCTGCTGCTGCAGGGGTATGAGGATTTTCTCGTGGCCCGGCGCGCCGCCTACCGGCCAACCCTGGAAGCGGCATCCGACATGGCCTGCGATCCCCGCATCGGCACGGTGGCGCAGCTCGGGTTGCTGACCCTGCGCATCAATGAACTGGAGGCCTACGGTGACTTTGAAAACTATTTTGCCCAGGAGAACTTGCTGCAGGAGCGCGTCGGCCGGGAGGTGATCAAACAGACCATCATCGGCCCCTTTCTCCATATCTGGCGGGCCGGCATTCATGTTGCCCTGGGACAGCCGGCCCAGGCCCTGCAGACCCTGGAAAGCTCCCTGGAGGGAGGCGAAGCGGCCCTGAACCCCCACCTGCGCAGCCAGATTCTCCACTGGCAGGCCCTGGCCCTGGCCATGCTGCATCTGGACACGGAAAAGGCGGAACAGGTCGCCGAGGAATCGATCCGGCTGCGGAACGAGTGCGGCGGGCCGTTTTTTGTCACCATG
>JACQYM010000190.1:0-890 GCA_016208225.1 Deltaproteobacteria bacterium
ATGGGGGTCAATGCCGACAATCTGAACGAGTCGCTGGCCGTCATCCGCGATGAGCTTGCGAAGCTGGGCAACAGAGCGGTTTCCGCGACGGAACTTGCCAATGCCAAGGATTATGCCCAGGCCGGGCTGCTGCTCGCCGCCGATAATCTGGAGATGCGGATGACGCGGATCGCCAGAAACGAACTCTACTACGGTCGTGATGTCAGCTTTGACGAGGTCCTGGCGGAATTGGCAAAGGTCAGCGCCGAGGATGTGCGGCAGCTCGCCGCCCGGCTTTTTGACCGGGGTATGACCGCCGCCGTTCTCGGGCCCGTAGCCGACAGGGATGTGGAATGGCACTATCTCGCCGGCACGGCCGCGGCGTAACAGGTCGGGCGTTGCTTGAATTCCTAAGACCATATTGATTGCACCGTAGCGCGCCCGGAGATCACAGAGAAAATATTTGGGGCGGTTTGGAACCGCCCCCTACTAACATCAACGATACTGCCGCGCATGACGCAACAGACCATTCCCCTCTCAGTCCGCTGGCTCGATCCGGAACAGGACGCTGACCTGCCGCTGCCGCGCTATCACTCGGAGCTGGCGGCCGGGATGGATGTGGCCGCTGCCGTGCGCGAGCCGTTGGCGGTTGCCCCGGGGGATATCCACCTGGTGCCCACCGGCCTGGCCGTGGCCGTGCCCCCCGGATTTGAATTGCAGGTGCGGCCCCGCAGCGGGCTTGCCGTCAAACACGGCATCACGGTGATCAACAGTCCCGGAACCATTGATGCGGATTATCGCGGTGAAGTGAAGATCGGCCTGATCAATCTCGGCCGTAAAACATTTACCATCAACCGGGGGGACCGCATCGCCCAGCTGGTGCTGGCCCCGGTCAGCCGGGCCCTGCTCGA
>JACQYM010000190.1:904-12053 GCA_016208225.1 Deltaproteobacteria bacterium
CGAGTTAAACGACACCGGACGGGGTGCCGGCGGTTTCGGCCATTCCGGCCTCTGACCGGTTCCCATGGAAGATCAAATGAGCTGATTGATGCAGTTTTGCGTACTAGGCAGCGGCAGCAGAGGCAATGCAACTTATGTGGCGGCAGATGGCAGGGCCTTGCTGATTGACAACGGCTTCTCCGGCGTGGAGCTTGAGCGACGGCTGGCCGCCATCGACGCGGATGCGGCATCGCTTGCCGCCATTCTGCTCACCCATGCCCACAGCGACCATATCAAAGGGGCCGCGGTGCTGGCCCGCAAGTACCAGCTGCCGATCTATGCCAACAAGGGCACCATTGCCGCAGGCGCCGACACCCTGCACCGGGCGCCGGAACTGCACGAATTCCAGACCGGCACAAGCTTTCCGCTCCATCCTTTCCGTATCCATCCCTTTGCCGTCTGTCATGATTGCGCCGATCCGGTAGGATTTGTCATTGAGGACGGCTCCTGCTCCCTGGGCTACTGCACCGATACCGGCATGGTCTCCCGCCTGATCCAGCACCGGCTGACAGGCTGCAACGGTTTGATCATCGAATGCAACCATGATCCCCATATGCTGAAAAACGGGCCTTATCCCGTGCATCTGCAGCAGCGCATCCGTTCCAGCCAGGGCCATCTGGCCAATGAGGATGCGGCCCGCTTCATTGTTGACCTGTTGCATGGCGGGCTGCAGCATGTGGTGCTGGCCCATATCAGCGAAAAAAATAATGATCCGATGCTTGCCTATGAAACCGTGGTCGCCGCTCTGCGGGGGGAGAACGGCACTGCTGCCGGCGTTTCCCTGTCGTGGCAGGACAGGACCGGCGAGGTGATTACCCTGACGGGCTGTGCCGGACATGCTGCGGGTTAAAGGACGCTTTCCCTGGAGGATCGGGGCCACCTCGTTTGTCATCCCTGCCGGTATCGCGGAAAACGTCCAATATCTTGCCGATCGGGTGGATGACATTCAGCTCCTCTTCTTTGAATCCTCCTGCCGCGCCCGCCTGCCGCAGAAGATCGACGTCCCGCTGCTGGCCGCCCTGGCCCGGGACCATCATCTCAGCTACACCGTGCATCTGCCCACGGACCTGATGCCCGGCCATGGCAGCCGGGCGGTCAGGCAACAGGCCGTTGATGAAATTGTCCGGCTGATGGCCGAGCTCGCTCCGCTTCATCCTCTGCGGTTTGATCTGCATCTTCCCCGGCAGCAGGAGCTCGATGTCGCGCCCTGGCTGGAGAATATCAATGATTTTCTGCTGGCGCTGAAGAGGGACATCGGCCCGCAACGCACCATGGTGGCGATAGAAAATATCAACTATCCATTCCGGCTGGTGCGGTCCCTGGTGCTGCACCATGGTTTCGATCTCTGCCCGGACATCGGCCATGCCCTTTTTTTTGATGACGATCCGGCGCTGCTGCTGCATGATATCCATCCCGGGTCCCATATGCATTATCACGGCATCCGGGGCGGCCGGGACCATCAGGCCCTTGGCCCGGAGCAGCGGGACCGCACGGCCGAACTGGGAGCGGTGCTGCACGCCGGCGCCTGTCGCGGGGTCGTGACCCTGGAGGTGTATAACAGCGGCGATCTGCAGGCCTCCCTGCAACATATTGCTGAAATCTGGTCTCTGTATCAACAGGACAACAGGTTAGCCGTTGTCACAAAATAATATCGTCGTCCGAATGGTGGAGACGGCATGAGGAGCCGCAACGAAATAAGCAAAAATGCAGGGATTATTTCGTACGGCTCCTGAGAGGGAATCATGATATTTGCGGACGGGAAAGATGTCGCGGCGTTTGTGCGGGACATCAAGCCGGTCAACCGGCAGATGATGGCCCAGGCCCAGGCCCGCCTGGATAATTTGACCAAGCCCCAGGGCAGCCTCGGCAAACTCGAGGTGCTGGCCAGACGGATCAGCGCCATCCAGCAGACCATCAGGCCTGATATCGGCCATAAGGTGATTCTTACCTTTGCCGCCGACCATGGCGTGGCGGCGGAAGGGGTCAGCAGCGTGCCGCAGGAGGTGACCCGGCAGATGGTTTATAATTTTCTGCGCGGCGGCGCCGGGGTCAATGTCCTGGCGCGGCATGTGGGCGCCGAAGTGTGGGTGGTGGATGTGGGCGTGGCCGGGGATATCCGGGCGGATGGCCTGCGCAGCCGCAAGGTGAAGGCCGGCACCGATAATCTGGCCAAAGGGCCGGCCATGCAGATCGGTGACGCCCTCAAGGCCCTCGGGGTCGGCGTGGAAACCGCCAGGGAGGCGATCGCCCAGGGGGCGAAGATCCTGGGCACCGGGGAGATGGGCATCGCCAACACCACCCCGTCCGCGGCCCTGTTTGCCGCCCTGCTCGGGGTTGAGGTAGAGGAAATCACCGGTCGCGGCACCGGCATCGATGACGCCACCCTGCGCCATAAGATCGAGGTGATCAAGCAGGGGCTGCGGGTCAACAGCAAGCATCTGACCGGACCTTTGGCAACCCTGGCGGCCCTGGGTGGCCTGGAGATCGCCGCTATCTGCGGCATGATTCTGGAGTGCGCGCGCAGCGGCGTGCCGGTGGTGGTGGACGGCTTTATTTCCAGCGCCGGCGCCCTGGTGGCGCTGCAGCTTGCCGACCATGCGGCGGATTACTGTTTTTTCAGCCATATGTCCGCCGAACAGGGGCACCGGCTCTTTTTTGAAAAGATGGGACTCGAGCCCATTCTTGATCTGGACATGCGGCTCGGCGAAGGCACCGGGGCCGCCCTGGCCATGGGCATCATCGAGGCCGGGGTGAAGATCATCAATGAAATGGCGACCTTTGCCGAAGCCGGGGTCAGTGTCTGATCCGCCCGATGGAGGAGAGGTGAACACCATGCTGCGCGCCGCGGCGGTTGCCCTATCCTTTCTGACCATCATTCCGGTCAAAATTGCCGAGGTTTCGCCGGAAACGCTGGCCAGAAGCGGGGCATTCTTCCCGCTGGCGGGCTGGGTGATCGGCATTGCCCTGGCAGGCCTGGCCAAACTGCTGCTGGCCGCGGGGCTCCCCCCGTTGCCTGCCGCCGTGCTGCTTGTTGCCTGCAGCGCCTGGTTGACCAGGGGACTGCATCTTGACGGCGTCGCTGATCTGCTGGATGGCATGGGCGGCGGCCATGAACCGCGCCGACGGCTGGCGATCATGAAGGATTCGGCCACCGGCGCTTTCGGGGTGATCGGCATCGGCATCGTCCTGCTCCTGAAAACCGCGGCCCTCTCCTCGGTGCTGTCCATGGCCCAGGCGGGTCCGGAGCCGGTCGCGCTTGCCGCCTTCACCGCCCTGGCCTTTGTCCCTGCGGCTGCCCGCTGGGCCATGACCACCCTGGCCTGGAAAAGCCGCTACCCCCGGGAGAGCGGCACCGGCCATCCCTTTGTCGGGAAAATAACGGGCCGTGATCTGGGTGTCGGCCTGCTCTTCCTGCTGCCGGTATTATGGGCGGCAGCCCTTTACAGCGGCGGTCTTGTAAGAATTGGCGCCGTCTTTTACATCACCATGGTGCCGTCGTTGTGGCTGCGCTACCGGGCCCATGAACTGCTGGGCGGGGTAACCGGCGATGTGCTGGGCGCGAGCTGCGAGTTCGGCGAGGCCCTGGGCTGGCTGGCCGTTACCCTGTTCCTTTAACTTGACACATCAGAATTCTCCATGCTACTTGGTTAAGAATGATACGGGAAATTGAAAAAGTGCAGGATGTCGCGGATGTTCTGGAGGCGATCAAAACCGGCATCATGATCGTTGACCTGAATTTCCGGATCATATTTGCCAATCAATCAACAGCCGCTATCATCGGACGCGAATGGCCGATGGGGCAGGCCGGTCCTGATGCCACCTGCTTTTCCTTCATTTTCAACCGGACAGAGCCGTGCGAGGATTGTCCGGTCCTCTTGAAATCTCCATTTGCCGTGCAGCGGCCGGCGACCATCAGAACAGCGGACGGCATGGATGTTTTCATCAGGATGCAGACCACGCCTTTCGGCCCCTATTTTGTCATCACCCTGCTGGATATCACCCGCGAGATTACCCATCTGCGCAAAATTGATCTCACCCGAAAGGAGTTGCGCGCCAAAAATGTGATGGCGGAAAGACGGCGGCAGGAAGCGCTCGACGAACAGCGTTTTTTCAAGGGACTGGTTGATCATCTGCCCGAGGCCCTCATCCTGGTTGATTCTTCCTTTACGATCGAGGGGAAAAATAAAGCCGTGGCCGGACTGCTGACCCCGGTGGCGGTTGAAAAATGCTTCGAACTCATCGGCCGCCGGGAACCCTGTCCGGACTGTCCCGCCGGCAAAGGTTTTGCCGATCTGGATGACGTAAAAAAGATCCATCAGCTGCAGGACCGTTTCGTGACCGAAAGCATCAGCCGCTCCTCTTCCAATGAGGGCGGCCTGCTGCTGTTCCGGGACACCACCAGGCAGATTCAGCTTATTGACCAGATCAGGCAGCAGCAGCAGACCATTGTGAAGAAAAATGAAATTTTAAAGAGCCTGGTCGAGCTCTCCACTTTCATGCAGAAAGAGCCCAGTCCGCCGCGGGTGGTCGATTTTTTCTGGGATCTGTTCCTGGCCCTGGTGAAAAAAGAGCGGGCCGTGCTGGTGGTAAACGATATGCGTGTCGGCAATATCTGGTTTACTTCGCAGCGGGGTGTGGCTGAGGCGGCGATGAAAAGGCTGACCAGGGCCTACCTATCCCGCGAGATCCAGAGCCAGCAGAAAAATGCCCTTGATGCCGATGTCCTGCCCTGGGCCAGAACCGCCCAGATCTTTTTAAGAGGACGCAGCGGCGGCCTCGTCGGCTTGCTGCTGCTGGAGGGGCCGGTTGGCGAGGAGGAAGAAAAAGGGCTGATTGATCTGTTCACCGAGCCGCTGGCCGCCTATCTGGACAACCGGTTATTGTCCAGAAAACTCGAGGAAAAAGCCAACAATGACCCGCTCACCGGACTGTTCAACCGCGGCTATCTGGACCAGGCCCTGGCTGAGGAAAAGCAGAAGCTGGAGAATTTCAATATTCCGTTCGGCGTGGTGGTGGCGGACGTCAACCGCCTGAAAAAGGTCAATGATGTGTATGGCCATGAAGCCGGCGACCGACTCATTCTGAAGGTCAGCGAACTGCTGAAAAAGGCGGTGCGCAATACCGATATTCTGGCCCGTACCGGCGGCGATGAGTTTGTCATCCTGCTGGCGGAATGTACGACGCAACGGGTAGAGATGTTTATCCGGCGGTTGCTGCGCAGTGTTTTTCAGCAGGTGTATCTGGAAGTAGGGGATGGCGAGCAGTTTCCCGTGACCGTCAGCTTCGGCGGGGCGGCAACGGACGCCTTTGCGCCGGATGTCCTGATGCTGGAGGCGGACCGGGCCATGTATGCCGCCAAAGAGGTCTATTATCAGCAGGCGGAGCGTTACAGATAGAAAAATCATGCTGCCGGCGGCTAAAGGTGATTGATTGGCACACGAAAATATTGCTCTTGTCCCGCAGGCAAAGTATTATCCTTGTTATCGGACTGTTTCTCGCTGTGGTCTGAGTCTGAATCGTTTGAACACTTGAAGCAGAGAAAGGATAACCATGTCAGTTTCTGATATTGATGCAAAAATAGCCTCGCTGGTGGAAATAACCGATGCCATGCTGCGCGGTGAATTTGACAAGGAAGCCTCGGAGGTTCTTGATGCAGAAGGAGTGCTGGCCACCCTGGCGCAGAAGATAAATAAAATGGTGGTCAACATGCGGACTGTTGAGGCGCCGCTGACCAGCGCCGGAGAGTCCGCTCCTTCCGTGGTGAACAGCGTACAGAACGTTATCGAGCTGATGAGCCAGTCCACCGGCGAAGTGCTGAATCGATCAGACAAACTGGCGGAGATGGCGGGCCAGCTGGAAGGTATCCTGGCAGGGTGCGAAGGGGGAAGTGTGACCGCGGCGCGTAATCTGGTGACGCCGATGAAGGCGACAATTTATGATATTATCGCCTCCCAGTCTTATCAGGATGTGGCCCGCCAGAAGATGGAGGCCCTGATCGGCGAACTGAACCAGATGCGGGACTGGCTTGTGGAGGCCCTGGTGGTTCTCAATATCAGCAAGGACTCATCCTCTGAAAATCTCCGCAAAAAGAAAGAACTGTTGAAAGAGGCGAAAAAAACCGTTCCGGACGGTCCGCTGAGCCAGGATCTTGTCGATGATCTGCTGGCTGAGTTCGGTTTCTGAACCATTCAAAAAATCACTGCATTCTCCTGTGGCGAGCGGCGTAAGGGCCGTAACGAAATGATGAGAAATGCCGTGCCTGCTGCCTGACTTCCCCTACCCGATGGTACTCTGTTCAAGCGACCCGTTCATCTGCGGCATGATCGGCAGGGTAACGGTAAAGACGCTGCCCCGTGCGAGTGTCGAATCCACCGCGATTGTTCCCCCGTGTTTTTCAATGATGCCGAGTGAAACGGCAAGCCCCAATCCCGTGCCGCTCAACTCCTGCTTGGTGGTGAAAAATGGTTTGAAAATTTTGTCGAGATGTTCCGGTTCTATGCCGCAGCCGCTGTCTTCCACGCTGATGGCAATGTTTTTTTCCAGCAGTTCCGTTTTGATTCTGATGCGGCCGCCGTTTTTGCAGGCGTCCCGGGCATTGGTCAGGAGGTTCAGCAGGACCTGGCAGATCTGGTCCTATACCACAAGAATCGCGGGCAGGTAGGGGGCGAACTCTTTTTCCACCATAATCTGCCGGTCGTTGAACTCTTTTTTGCAGAGCAGCAGCATGTTGTCGATGGTCTGATGAATGTCGGTTGCCACGAGCACCCCGCTGCTCGGTCTGTTGAAATCCCCCAGGTTCTGAATCAGCATTTTCATTCTGTCACATTCCTGAATAGCCAGTTCCATCATTCTGTCATTCTGCGGGGACAGGGATTCCTGCTGCTGCACACCGATGAGGATATTGATAATCGCGAAAAGCGGGTTGTTGAATTCATGGGCGATTGAGGCGGAAAGCTTGCCGATGGCGCTCAGCTTTTCGGCGTGCAGGAGTTGATGCTGGGTCTGGAAAAGCGCCTCCTCGGCCTTGATGCGGCTGGATATTTCATACTGCAGTTCATCGATGAACCGTTTCAGGACAATGGTCCTCTGCTCCACCTTCTGCTCCAGTTCCTCATTGGCCTTCTGCAGGGCTTTTTCCGCCTGCTTCTGGTCGGAGATATCACGGGCGATATGGACGGAGCCGAAGAGATCGCCCTGTTGGTTGAACAGCGGCGAGACGGAAATTTCAAAAAAGGTATCATAGAGATCCAGGAACTGAACGGTCTTATGCTCCCGCCGGTCCTGGATGAGCAGCGAGTGCGGACAGTACGGAGGAGGGGCGTCCATGCCGTGCATCAGCTGATAGCAATACAATCCGACACATTGGTCCACGGGTTTGCCGACCAGGGAGGCCATGGCTTTGTTCAGGCGGACAATGCGATGGTCCTGGTCAAGCAGGACAATGGGGTCGGGCACTGCGTCAAAGGTTCTCTCCCACTCCTGCTTGGCCCGGCTGATTAACTCTTCAGCCCGTTTTTTCTCGAGGATTTCCTGCTGCAGGGCGCTGTTGATGGCCAGGATCTTGCGGGCCAGACCATAGCATAAGGAAAAGGTAATCGTCAGGATTGTGAGAAGAGTTGCTAATTCAAACAATTGATACTTTCTGGCCAGAACCTTGCTCTCTCTGTCCAGTTCATTCAACCGTTGCGTGCTGATAAAATAGATGCTGTTTCCCGTTTCGCTTATTCTGCTGAAAAGCGGTTCGGCATTTTTTACGAAACGTTGCAGCGCAGGCCTTGTCTTGAGCGGATTTTCACTGTGCTGGGCAGGAGGCGGCGAGTCGTTGCCCTGACCAAGCAGATTTTCCAGGGCCGTCACTTTGCCTTCGATTTCCAGGAGCAGGGGCTTCAGTTCCAGCGCTTCCAGCAGATAGCGCTCCGTGTCGGTCTTTGTATAGGGGATCTCCTCAACCAGTTCATTCTGGTGTGCGAAATCGAGCAGGGTTGATTTCCGGAAAATGCCGCCATTCTCAATGACCTGCAGGGCGCTGCGAATATCGTCCAGTTTCAGTTGGATAAGGCGTTCCGTCAGTTTTCTTTTTTCCTCCCGCTCCTCGGACAGCAGCTGATAAAACTGCGCATTGATCTGATGCAGATTGCTGACAATCCGTTCGCCGATAATCTGCCGCGCCCTTTCATTGGCCGCGGATTTTGCAATCGTGGTTTCAAGATGATGGAAATAGGCATGGGTGGACATCAGCAGAATGGCCCCGGTCAGCATCAGGGTGACCAGGACAAAAAGCGACGACAGCGGGTACCGGAGGGATACTTTCACGATTTTGACAAAGTAGCTGGATGAAGAGAATGGAAGCGCATGGTTGCAACCTCGCTGTTAACAATGGCCCGGTCCGTCGTCTTGCACATTAGTTCACTATATCAATAACAAGGTGTTTGGGAAACTCTAATGTTGCGAAAACCAGGGGCTGCCAACGACTTCATCAGGATGAACCCGAAGGGCGGGAGTCGGTTTGGACTGGAGCGGTTGCACGATGGTCCCCTGGCGGCGCGGCGGGCCGGGCCGCCAGGGAGGGCGGGCAATTACTTCTGTGTTTTGACGTTGGTAATGATTTCAGAAACCAGCTGGCCATTGGGGGCTTTGGCGTCAGGATGGAGCTTGACCAGCTCCTCCCAGGTTTTAATGGCCCCATCGCGGTCTTTCAGATCATAGAGCTGGACGATACCGCGATTGAACCGGGCGGTGGCGTGGTCCGGGTTGATCGCCAGGGCCCGGTCAAAAGCGGCGATCGCCTCGTTGGGGTTGGCGCTGCTGCGATACATGACGCCCAGGTCGGTCAGCACGTCAGGATCGTTCGGATTGATGGCGAGCGACTTGTTGTAGGCCTCGATGGCCTTGGCGAAGTTGTTGCTGTCAAAATAATAATTGCCCAGCTGGGTCCAGGCCTGGTAGTTGCCGGGGTTGGTGAGCACGTCTTTTTCCATGGCCAGGATGGCCTGGACATCAGGCATCTGCGCCTGGGTCTGCTGCTGCTGGGGGGCGGCGGCCTGCTGGGCCACGGGCGCGGATAGCGGCCCGGCTTTGTACACGCTGAAGACGATTCCTGCCAGAAATCCGAAGGCAAGGGCGACCAGGGCAACGAACCAGAGAGTTTCCTTTTTAACGTAGCCGACGGGTGGATGGGTGCTGTTTGTCAATTTTTGACCTCGTGAAGGTGAGTGCTGATGGCCGATGGCGATCCTGCCAAGCCGTTGTAAATAAATAACATTGCCCCTGAATGGCTGCAACGGCAATTGCGAAAACGGCTGCTGAATGCTGTCCCCTGTTTACTGAACAAAATTCTATTGTCAAGAAGAGCAACAATCAAGAAGAAAAGTTCAAAATATTGAATTGCGCCACGCAACTGAAGTAAAAAAAATTGATTTGTACCCATGGGGACGGCAGAGAGGAAAAAGACTTTCCGGGGGAAAACGGGGGATTGGCTGCGGGCTGCGGAAAAGCCATTGAGCTGGCATAAGATTTGTAGTTACCACTGGGCATGACACCTTGAGGGACGGACGTTTTCCAGCGGATCACCATGCATGCAGCACTCTAAGAAAGGAGGAGATATGCGTATAGCCGTTATGTCCAGCGATAAAAAAGAGGTGAACGAGCGTTTTGGCAAGGCAAATCGATTCTTGATCTATGAGCAGAAAAACGGCGGTCTGCAGCTGGTGGCCGAGAGGGTCTCGGAACCGCTGACAGTCGATTATTTTGACCTGGAAATGTGCGACTGGATCGCTGATATCATCAAGGATTGCCAGAAGGTCTATATGACGAGAATCAGTAAACAGGCCGAACGGGCCGTAATCCGGCGCGGCATTACCCCTGTGGTGTATCAGGGGCCGATAGATAAGATTATCCCTTAATCCCCTGCTTTCCCTGCCCTGGGTTGTTTTTCCAAGTTGCATTCAGACCAAGACCGCGAAGGCAAGCGCGCAGCGACGAGACAGTACATGGAGTACGGAGAGGAGCAGCACAGCGCAGCCGACAAAGGTATTGGTTTGAAGGCGACTTGGAATTAACAGCTGCATCGGCCACGCCTGACTGGCTGTTAACTTCCCGGGAATCATTTCCGGTTCCATCCCACCTTGATATTTTCCCTGGCGCGCAAACCTGGCGCGACCGCTGCAATAATTTTACGTGTACCTGAAATTATTGGAAAACAGTGGATTAACGATTGTAATATCATTAAGTTGTCACTACAGTTGCCATCAGCAGACTGAACTCCCGCGCGGTCGCCCAGGATTGACTCTGCTTCGAACATGCAGCCAGGGCGTCATTCCCGGCAGGCAAAGCACGGCCCCGCAATCCGCTGGTTTTCCGGATTCCCGCTTCTGCCGCAGGATGACATGCAGAAATTCTCAGGGACTCGGTAATTGTTGATATACCATCAACCAAGTCTCGAAACGTCCGTCATTCCGGCAGGCAGGGACGTAGGAGCGGGCCATGCCCGCGATAGAGACAGCCGCAATGCCGAAGGTTCGCGGGCAAGGCCCGCTCCTACGCCGCGAGGCTTTCATGTTTCGTTGTTCCCGCTTGCGGAGATGTCGGTTAGCCGGAATCCAGTATCTGGGAGTTTCTGGATGCCGGATCAAGTCCGGCATGACGAACCGTCCGCTGTTCATTGCGTGTAACTCGTTGTATAATCGTACAATTCAACAACTCAGAAAGTTGAAATAATTTCTAAGTCCCTTATCACGCAGATTGAAGTTGCCCGGAAGGAAGAAGTGAAAAAGAAAAAGACCAGACTCAGATGCGGCCTGCCGCTGCTGACCGATGATGAATTTCCCTTTGGCGGCACGGCGCCGGGCCAACCCCAGCCGTCATTTGTCGAGATGTTTGACCCCGCGCTCTTTGATCAGCAGATCGAGATGAGCCCAGCGACCCATGATCAGGAACCCACCCCACGGCAGGAAGATATCCATGTCGGTCCCGAGCGGGAAATCGATCTGCACGGGTTAACCGCGCCGGAAGCGGAACTGAAGGTGAAAAATTTCCTCATTACTGCCCGACAGCAGCGGTTGCGGGCGGTGCGGGTCATTACCGGCAAGGGCATGCATTCGCCGGGTCTGCC
>JACQYM010000191.1 GCA_016208225.1 Deltaproteobacteria bacterium
CGAAATCGCCAAGGTGCTTGATACGATCAACGATATTGCCGACCAGACCAATCTGCTGGCCTTGAACGCCACCATCGAGGCGGCCTCGGCCGGCGAGGCGGGCAAGGGTTTTGCCGTGGTCGCCAACGAGGTCAAGGAACTGGCCAAACAGACGGCGGTGGCCACCGAGGAAATCGGCGCCCAGATCGAGGGGATGCGGGACAATACGGCCAATGCGGTGTCGTCCATCGACACCATCGTGCAGATCATTGCCGAAATCAACTCCATCTCCCATACCATTGCCAGCGCGGTTGAGCAGCAATCGGCCACCATCGACGAGATCGCCATGAGTGTCGGCAATTCATCCAAGGGGGCCAGCGAGATCGCCAGCAATGTCCAGTCCGCCTCCACGGCGGCCAACGAGATCACCTCGAATATCCAGGACATCAGCAAGGCCACCCAGAATACCGCCGCCGGGGCCACCGAGACCAATGCCAGCGCCGCGGAACTGGCCAGGATGGCTGAACAGCTGCAGAAAATCGTCAACCAGTTCAAGGTGTGACAACGGCAGACCGAAGCGGGATAAAGATGAAAGTACTCATTGTCGACAAGGCGGTCGGCTACCGGAAACTCATGGCCGAGGCGCTGGCCGCCATCCCCGGCGTGGAGGTTGCGGGCACGGCGCCGTCCGCCTCCCTGGCCCTGCGTAAACTTGGTCAGCTGCCGTTTGACGTGATTCTGCTCGACAGCGAGGCAGGCGATCGAAGCTGTCTCGACTTTATCGACCATATGCAGCGGGATTTTGCCCGTATCGCGGTCATCCTCGTCGGCAGATCGTCAAGCCAGGACAGCATGGCGACCATCAGAGCCATGGAAAAGGGGGCCATGGCCTTTGTCGAGAAACCGGACAGACCGGAAGGCGAGCAGGCCAGGCAGCAGCTGCACAACGATCTGTTGCCGCTGTTTCGCGTGCTGAAGACCAGAAGTCTGACCAAGATGCCGCAAAACACCGGACGTAATGGGCAACAACGCCAGGGGAAACCACCGGCCCCCGACTCCGCCCTGCGCAAATCAGCCCCGGTACCGCCGCCCGGCAACCTGGAGGTCGTTGCCATCGGCATCTCCACCGGCGGGCCCAATGCCCTCACGCAACTCATTCCCGCCTTTCCCGGCAACTTCCCGCTGCCGATCCTCATCGTCCTGCACATGCCGGTGGAATTCACCGCCACCCTGGCCAGGGATCTGGACCGCAAATCCCAACTGCGGGTCAAAGAGGCGGAAGAGGGAGATCCGATTGTCCCGGGGTCGATCCTGCTGGCGCCGGGCGGGCGGCACATGCTGGCCAGGCGGGAGGGGAAAAAGGTGATCATCGGCCTTGATGACGGTCCCAAGGAAAACAGCTGCCGGCCTTCGGTGGATGTCCTCTTCCGCTCCCTGGCCGACTGTTACGCAGCGGGCACCGTGCTGGCGGTGATGATGACCGGCATGGGCAATGACGGCATGCGCGGCATGGCGAAACTCAAAGAAAAAAACTGTTACTCTCTTTCCCAGTCGGAAGCGAGCTGTGTCGTTTACGGCATGCCCAAGGCCGTTGACGATGCGGGTCTGTCCGATGAATCCGTCGATCTTGCTAAACTGGCCGCGCGGATCTGTGAAATTGTCCATACCAGGAGGAATGAACTATGAAGGTTCTCTGCGTCGATGATGATGCCAATGCCCGCACCGTTTATCATGGACTGCGCAAAATACTGCCGGGTGACGAGATCTCGGTGGTCAACTCGGGGGAGGAGGCGATAGCCGTTGTTGAAAAAGAGCATTTTGACGTCATCATCTCCGACCTGCAGATGCGGGAGAAATCGGGTATCGACGTGCTCCGCTTCGTCAAGAAAATCGATTTGACCACGGAGGTCATCATCGTCACCGGCTACGGTTCGATCGATTCGGCCGTGGAGGCCATGCAGCTGGGCGCCCGAGATTTCATCGAGAAGCCGATCAATATCCTGCTGCTCATTGAAAAGATTAACAAAATTCGCGACTATCAGTTCAGGCTGCAGGAGGTTGAGGAGTACCGGCAGGCCAAGGAAATCGTGGAGGAACAGGCGGGACGGGAGGCCCATGAGCTGGAAAGACGCCTGCAGCAGATGCAGGCCGCCATCAACGAATCGATCCTGGTCCTGGAACAGCTGGACGGCAGAGCGGATGCCGCAGCGGTCGAGGCAATCATGGCCAAGCTCACTCCATTCAAACTCTCAACGGACAAGTTTTAATGGATATCAAACTGCAGGCTGAAGAATTTGCCCTGTTCCGCAGGTGGGTGGAAGAGATCAGCGGCATCAGTGTTGATGACAGGAAAACCTATCTCATCGAGAACCGTCTGGGCGGCCTGGTTGCAGAAAACCGCTGTTCCTCCTTTGGTGAATTCTATCAGAAATATAAAAACAGCTGCCCCCCTGTACTGCGGGACCGGATCATCGATCAGATGACCACCAACGAGACTCTCTGGTTCCGCGACATGCATCCCTTCACCATCTTCAGGGAAGTCCTCCTGCCGGTATACTGCCGGGAGATCGCCGCCGGCAAAAGAAGAACCATCCGGGTCTGGTCGTCGGCATGTTCCACCGGCCAGGAGCCCTATTCACTGGCCATCCTCTTTCTCGAGGCCATGCGGACCAACAGCCTGCTGAAACGCGGGATGATCGACATCATGGCCACTGATATCTCCGATTCGGTCCTGGCGCAGGCCAGAAGCGGCTCCTATGACAAAATTGCCGTGAATCGGGGGCTGTCGCCGGAGTACCGAGCCCGCTATTTTACCGATGAGGGCCGGTTGTGGAGCATAGCCCCCGCAGTAAAGGAACTGGTCAAATTTGAAAAATTCAACCTGCAGGACCCGTTTGCCAAACTCGGCGCCTTTGATATCATTTTCTGCCGCAACGTGGCCATCTATTTTTCCGAAAAATTCAAGAGGGAACTCTTTGCCAAGCATGCCGGAATTCTCACCAGGGGAGGCATTCTCTTCCTCGGCTCCTCTGAATCCATCAGCCTTTACAGCAACGAATATGACATGCTGGAGCACAACAGAGGTATTTATTACCGGGTCCGGAAGTAAACCAGCGCAGCAGACGGAGACGGGCATTGCTCGTCCCTCGCCTGCAAGGAAAAGGAAATGCTAATAAAAAAATGGCGATCCATCTTACGGCAGCCGGAATTCCCTTTTTTGCTTTTTTTCTGCAGTCTCTTTCTCTTTGTTGCCCCGTCTCAAAGAAATACGGACAAGGCCGGCGTGGGAGCAACCTTCCTTTACCTGTTTCTGGCCTGGGGCGGCATCAGCCTGCTTCTCCTGCTCATGAGCCGGGAACTTTCCGCAGAGCCTGGGGAAAATAAAGATGAAGCCTGAAATGATCCCATGACACTGCTTAATCCA
>JACQYM010000184.1 GCA_016208225.1 Deltaproteobacteria bacterium
ATAATCTTTCATTGGTTGTTTTTCACCACAAAGCCCCGGAGTTATTTGGCGCAAGAATCGGCATGTGCAACTCCCTCCCCTTCAAGGGGAGGGCCGGGGTGGGGATGGGGTTGAATTGGCCTCTCGGCGTTTGTAACCCCATCCCCCACCCAACCTCCCCCTTGAAAGGGGAGGAGCAGGCCGGCCGGTCATCCTCAGTTACATAGCCGTCAGCCGCCGGTTTCCGGAGAAAACCAATGATGCAGCAGGGGGCCGGCGCCATGACCGACAGGCTGCGGGGCGCTTTTGCGCAGCAGGATATCCACGAAGGCGCAGGCGCTGCTGAAAGACTTACGGACATCATTGGTCTGCATCAGGTAGGCGGTGAAAGCCGAGGCAAAGGTGCAGCCGGTGCCATGGGTATTGCGGGTGAATACCCTGGGATGGTGCACCGGGAATATCCGGCCGGCCGCTTCTTTTTCCCCCTGATCGCCGGCTGCCGGCCGGGTCAGGTAATCGGTGACCGTTCTGTTCTGCTCATCCATGTGGCCGCCCTTCAGGCAGACCGCCTTGAGTCGGGGGGCAAGGGCGAACAGGGCCTGCGCGGCGTTAAGGGCGGTCGCGGTATCCGTGCATTCCCGGCCGGTAAGGATCTCCAGTTCAGCGATATTCGGGGTGAGAAATGTCGTCCGGGGGAGCAGATGCTCGGTGATGGCCCGGCTGCCCGGCCCAAAAAGCGAAGTGCCGCTTGAGGATTTGATGACGGGGTCATAAATGACCTCGCCCGCAAACGAGGAGAGCACCTCGCCCAGGGCCGCGGCGATTTCTCCGTTGCCCACCATGCCGATTTTGATGTGGGTCACGTTCAGGTCATCAAGCACCTCCTGCACCTGCCGCCTGACAAAGGCGGCGGGCAGGGGCAGGTAGGATGAAACCCCCATGGTGTTCTGTGAGGTGAGGGCCGTGATGGCGGCCCCGCAGTAGACGCCGATGACGGTAAAGGTCTTGATGTCGGCCTGGATGCCCGCCCCGCCCGAAGGGTCGGAACCGGCAATGGAAAGGGCTGCCGGCAGCAGGTCTCGCGTCTTTATGGTGTCCTTGGTCATGAGGAAGAGGCGCCTGCGGCAGAACGGCGCGGCTCGGGCCTCTCCAGCTTCTGCAGGGTTATCCGGTAGAGGATGGTTTTGCCGGCCAGGGGGTGATTGAAATCAACGGTGACCATGTCTCCGGCAACCTCGGTGACCGTGGCCGGCACCTGGTGGTTTGCTCCATCTTTTTCCATGGTCATGGCCACGATTACCCCCGGCCGGATGTCTGCCCCGGCATCCCAGGAGGAACGGCTGACCGTGTGCAGCAGATTTTCATCGTGCCGGCCATAGGCCTGGTCAGACGGCAGGACGATCTCTCGGCTTTCGTTGATTCCCATGCCGATGATCCCCTCTTCAAAACCGGGCAGAACGCTGCCCGTACCTATCCGGAATGTGAGCGGCCCGGTATCCGCGGATGATTCGAAAATATCGCCGTTTTCAATCATTCCCTCATAAATAACGGTAACCATGTCGCCTGGTTGCGCTGTCTGCATCTTGCATGACTCCTGTGATAATTGATGAATTCGTAAAAGGTCTATTTTCACCACAGAGCCGTAGGTCGGGTTAGGCGGCCCTATCGCCGTAACCCGACATGAATTTGCGTGGCCCCGGCTTTTGGTTATTAGCCGGAAGGGCTCTTTTGTCGGGTTACGCGATACAGCCGCTAACCCGACCTACGCTCTCTGTGGTTCATCTTCCTCAGCCCTGGGGCGTCAAACGACGGAGATGGTCGGCCCGTGCTTCAATTCTGGCCAGGAGCTGGCCCAGCTGCTCTTCCTCCCCCTTGCCGTCCGGCGGTGGGGCCTCTGTTTCCCCCCGTCCGGGGCGTCTGGTGATCGTAAATTGCGCGAAATCCTGCTCGATGAGGGCGCCATAGGCGGCAATCGCGTTGTTTATGAGATGAAAAAGATCATCATACGGGTATGGTTTGCCGAACTCCTTGATAATGGTGTCGATAAAGTCGGTTACCCGTCTCTCATCCTCATAGCCGACGCAATAATAGTAAGGACAGGTTGACAGGGCAACGAATATTTTCTGTGCCAGCACCTGGTTGTTGAGAGGGGCGCGGTCGTTTGCCGCGGCAAAGACAATTTTCAGGCGCCGGAGAAGTCCCCGCAGTCCCTGGAAGTAATTTCTGCCCGCCTCGCCGGCAATGACCCGGGGATGAAGGCGGAAACCGGCTTCCATGGTTATTTGGGCGAGATGCGGCAGATACGAATAGCGCAGGCATTCATAGGCGGTGATTAAATTTTCCAGCAGCAGGACTATTTTTTCAATTTCCTTGAGCAGATTGGATTTATAGCCGAATTCATTGATGTTTCTGCATAATTTTGCCCCCTCTTCCGGCAGGGAGGCCAGGATTTCCGAGAACGGTTTGGTCCTGATGAACATAATGTGATTACGGATATCCTCGATCCTGCCCACCTCACCCTGCAGGGAGTGGCCGGCTGCCGCCAGGAAGATGTGAATTTCTTTCACGGCCAGGCAGCACGCCTCAATCTGACGCTGCACAATAACCTTGGCCAGTTCGGGGATGGACGGGATTTCGAGGCGGCGGAATTTTGTTTCAATCCGTTCAGCCTGGCTTGATATCTCATGGATGTTGATGTTTCCTTCCTTGAAATCGTTGCCCTGGGCCACCAGGGTGAAAATCCGGTAGCCCTGTTCGAACATTTCCCTCTGTCTGGTGGATTGCTCCGCATGTGTCCTGGCAAGGGCCAGCAGGTTGCCGAGGGAAAGGCGCTCCTGGATATTTTTTGCCGCGCCGCCCAGCAGTTCTCGGTAAAGTCTGATTCTGGTCAGGAATGGCTGCAGCTGCTGGGTTTCACTCTGCAGCTTGGCCGCCGTCTGGTGCGCTTCGTGGGCGGGAAGGCTGCTCAGGCGCAGGTCCGCCTCCAGGTTGGAGAGAGCATTTTCGAATTGTCTGATGTATTGCAGGGTGACGGAAGCTGTTTTCTTATAATCTGCCACTGCCTTGAGCAGTTCAATCTGGTTGATGTCGAGATCCTGGAACAGGGAGGCGTGCCTCTCGATATCAACTTGATTCCACTGCGTCACAACCGCATCCTCTAATAAGCCCTGGGCCTCGGCGCGGTACCCGCTGAGAAGTGTTTTAATGCTGCTGAGTGTTTCTCCAATATTTTCCATGCAATAAATTTTTTCAGGCTGGCGGTGGATTCACCTTCTGTACTCCCGGGATCGTTACGAAATTTCACAATAGCCATGCTTCCGGGAATGGTTATGAGAAATAGTATTCCATTTTGGATGATATTTCAATGCGGACCTGAGGGGGGCGAGGGGGGATAGGTTGATAGGGGTTAAGGGGTTAAGGGGTTGAGGGGTTGAGGGGTTGAGGGGTTGAGGGGTTGAGGGGTTGAGGGGTTAAGGGGTTAAGGGGTTAAGG
>JACQYM010000023.1 GCA_016208225.1 Deltaproteobacteria bacterium
ATAATCTGAATTTCAAAATTAGCAGTCTGAGGCAAAAGAATCTGCAGTTCATCAATGATCATGTCTTCGGTGGCGGCACCCATCCTTAGTGCCTCTACTGCCGATCCGTTTCCTGCATTCAGCATAAGATCAAAAAGATCCTGCGTTTCCTGATCAGTAAATATTCCGGCAAAATCTTGAGGAACGAAAATTCCGAATTTTCCAAGAAGGATATGAACGAAATCCATGTGATGCTGGGCATCGCTTAGCATATTTGCATATATCGGCGAGGCCCATACTGTGCTAAATGATTGATACAAATCCCGGGAAAGTTTCTGGACCTGCCAAGCTTTCAACAGTGCCGTTTCTTCAACCGCGCTGATATCTTCCTGCGGAAATCCGTCGGTAATAAACAGAAAAACCGCTTCGGTAGAGCTGACATCCGCAGAAACATCAACTACAACTTCAGTCGAGTAGTCACTTTCAAACCCGTTACCATCATAGGCTGTTGCAGTAAAATAAAACAAAGTGTTTTCCTGGGGTAATACAGTCAGCGGACATGTCACTTTGCCGTCAATAATTGCCGGATTGCCCACATCAATGATCATGGAATAGGTACGTGACGCCGTTCCATAATAAATTTTGTACCCGGCAAGATTCGGCTCGGTATTCGGGCTCCAGGCAAAAGTCAATTCCGCGGCCTGCAATGGATTTGCGAACAGGGAAAAAAGAACCAGCAAAAAAAGAATGAAACGGGTGAAGGGGAAAAAAGATTTATTCATTGTTGCACCTCTTTTTGACCGCAGAAGATCAGAAAGATGTGCTGATCTTACCAGGCAACCTCGCAACCATATTTCTGTTTTAATTTCAGAAAGTTAGGCCGATGGCTTTGCGTCCCATTCTTTCGAATGGTTTGCTCTTTCAAGTAAATTAACTACCGATTATACACACAACAGATCCATAGAGATATTGATGCCTAGTTCCTTAGCAACATTTATTCCATAAACCAAGAGAAATCAACATTAAGACTTATATTGTACGTATCCTTCTTAATTTCCACGCAATTTATTGAATTTATCCAATATTTTTCAGACCTGATTTTACCGAGCGAAGAGCACTGTAATAAAAAAAAATCGACACCGTAAAAAAAATTTTCACATTTCATCACCGTTGATTAAAAAAACGGCCATCAGAGAGTAAAAAATATCCTCCCTGATGGCCGTTCTGTTGTATTTTATCTTGTTATGGGGTATTGCTGGCACCCTTGCGATATGCGCCGCAGAAAATTGCATGGTCCATATCGTTCAAAGCGTCTTCTAGTATCCCCACTTCCCGGTAATCGGAATATCAGTAGCTCTTCCGAAAGTTCCCAAGCGAGTGTCTACCCCGGGACCGTCCCATATACCGTTTTCGCTAGTGTCCAGAAACCAGATACCGTTACGATAGTATCCAAGCCAATCCGCACCGTTCCCATCCCAGTCACCAACCACCGGCAGATCTCCCGGAATGCCTAAATTAACCACTCTATCGATATTCCGGTTCCAGACGCCGTTCCCGTCCATATCTAGCAACCAGCGGCCTTGTCGGTATGTACCGATCTTATCACCGCCAACTCCATCCCAGTTACCGACCACCGGCAGGTCTCCCGAACTACCAAAACTCGTCCTAAGATCGATTCCGTCGTCCCAGATGCCGTTGCCGTTCAGGTCCAAAAGCCAGAGTCGGGTTGCGGTCCGAAATACCCCAATCTCGGTGATGCCATCGTTATTCCAGTCGCCGGTTACAGGCACTATACCGGTCCCACTTCCAAAACGCCCAGCAATCTTGTCAGTCGGTTCCCCGTCCCAAACGCCGTTGCCGTTCAGGTCCAGATACCAGTAACCATCCCGGAACGCACCAATTTCTGTACTTCCGTCGCCATTCCAGTCACCAACAATGGGAACATTACCTGGTGAACCGAAAGTTGTGACGAAATCGATGCCGGGATCTGTCTGGCCGTTGCCGTTGAGGTCCAGTATCCAAGTGTCATTTCGGAACACCCCTATCAAATCCAAAGGCAACGGTGAATCGCCAGCCGCATTGACCGCAAATACACGATACCGGTAAGTGCTGCCGGCAAGTGCCGTGGCATCACTGTAAGTGGTCGCGTTGGCCAGTGCATCGGCCAGGAAGGTGTAAGCTCCGCTGTTGGTCGAACGTTCGATACGGAATTTGATCTCATTGGCATGATTGCCAAGGGTGGCCGGATCGGCGACAGGCGTCGGGTCCGTCCAGGTAAGATCAATCTGGTTCGCCCCATTCGGGGTTGCCGTCAGGTTGGTAACTGTACCAGGCAGCGTTTCCGCAAACTCGAAGCTGATGTTGCGCATCATGTCGTTTTCTTCATGGCTGAGGATATGGCAGTGCCATACGTATTCCCAGTCAAGGTTGAACATGCGGTTGAGGTTCGGGGTGGCCCAGGCCTGGCCTGTGGCAGGATCGATCGCCGACAGGGCGGTGGCGTCACCCATGGGTGTTGCCGGGTTCAGCGGCCTGACACTCTCCGGGACACCAAAAGGCATCTGCGGAGTTACCGGCTTCAGGGCAACGATTGTGTCTTCCAGCGGGCTGATGCGGACCGTGTCCTTCCAGCCGATTTCGGTCGGGTCAGGCAGGCGCATGAAGCCGTCCCAGCCTACCCGGTTGAGCACCTGGACATCGAACAGGTGGAAGTGAACAGGATGGGTATCAACGCCGTTATGGGTGATTTTCCAGACCTGGATACCATCTTCCGTCAGAATTTCGGTTGACGGATCGCTGTAGGACTGGAGTATAAAATTCACTTGCCCGGCCGCGGGATTCGACAGCGTAAGACCAAGCCCCGCCCTCATCCGGCCGAATTCATCAAAAGTCTCGCCCTGCTCGTCCTGAATCGCCTTTTTCTGCATCGTCACGGTCTGAACAGCGGCTGCCGTCGGATTGTAGAAGCTGATGGCAGTGTCATTAATGCGTGAGATACCCCAATTGGGATATGCCGCAGGGAAGGTCGTGTTGTAGTTGTCGTTGTAAGCGCTGAAATCCGTGCCGTCGAACACGAAAGCCTCATACAGCGCGGGATCAGCGGTCGGATTCAAATTTCCCTGGGCGGCAATGATCGGGTCCTGGCTATCACGGAAAACACCCGGTGACACGCCATCGGCTGGATCAAAGGCCTCGGTCAGGGGGGCCATGTTGAATGCGGTACCGGCCCCGGCTGCGACCTTGATCTGCATGATGGTGCGGGTATTGGGCCCGAAGCCCACCGCCGTGGTATCGGCGCCGCCCATGGCGCGATTATCCGGTGCATCGGTATAGTAATCGTAATGGGGATCAAGCGCCGGCCAAGGAGCCGGAGCATCGTTGTAAAGAATCAGGGTCTGGCCGGCATAGGCGGAGAAGTCGACGATGACGTCGGCCCGTTCCGCCGGACCGAGGATCAGCGAACCGCCATTGACGTTCCCGGCATTGAAGGTGGTGACATCAGCGTTCCAGTTAACCGGCTGGTTGGGGAGCACCACCGGCTGCGGCAGGAAACCGCCTTCCGTGCCGATCATGATCCAGCTTGGTCCGACCCAGCTCCAGTCAGGAACTCCGCCGGCCCGGCCGTCTTCAGGCCAGGTTGCCGGTTTGGCCAGGATGCCGCCGCCTCCGGGCGGAGCAGTACTGACCGCAGTCGGGCTGGCGGGAACCATCCTGACCTCGGTATCCGAGGCACAGGTGTTGGCAAAACCACCGTATCCGGGGGCCGTGAAATCCGCGCACACCGGCGGAGTCTGCGGCGTATTGACCGGGACCGGAGGAGTATTGTCAGCAATGTACATCTGCAGATTGAAGAACCGATCGTGGGCCGCGTTCAGAACTCTGAAACGATAAGGCTTGGGATCGACATTCAAAACCGGATAAGCCGTGCCGTTGACAGTCGGAGTGTCCATGAACGCCTCCGCGCCCCAGGAGGGGTTGGGCGAACTGGGGATCTCTGGTGCCTGGCAGAACCCGCCCAGACTGCCCGGCGTGGCTGGATTATTAGGATCACAGGCCGCGTCGTAGTAAGGGTTGGGGATCGGCTGGAAGAAATTGTTGGTGGCCGGCCAGAAATAGGGGCCGTACGCCCAGCGGCCCATGGGGGCAATACCGCTGAAGTCAAAGGGGTTCTGGGCGGGCATGTAAACATGCGGCCACCAGAAGTCGCCTTCGACAGGTGTCATCGCCGCGCCGGGAGTGCCGTCCCAGGGTTGCGTGCCCCAGGCCCAGGTCGGGTCGGTGGCGGCAATGGTGCTGGCGTCAACATAAGTTTTGTCCTGGATGACCAGGGGGATCTCGTCGCTGGGAATGGTCCCGGCGGCGATCAGGGCCTGTTCGACCGTATCCCTGATCAGGTAACCGGCGGCCTCGCCCACATAGACGTTAAGCCGGGTGATGCCCCAGGCATGGTCGTGGTAGAACAGCATCCGCGCACTCTGCTGGTTGGTCCAGTAGTACGTCTGCGCTCCGGGGCCGGGGTTCGGCATGTCGGGAACGTTTTCAACGCTGACGCCGGTCGGGTAGTCGGTCACTTCTCCTGCCGGCGTGATCCACTGATGGGGCGTGCCGTCGCTGATCCATGGGGTACGTCCGCCATGCAGATGCAGATCGGCGCGGTTCTGGGTGAAATCGCCGGTGGTCAGTGCGGCCGCTTCTTTGGTCACCGGGTCATAATCGATCTCAAAAGGCCCGGCGCCCATGATCGAGGTATCAACCGGGACAAACAGATTGCCTCCGGCTCCGGTCGGCAGCGTATTGATGAACTTGACGCGCACCGGCCGGTCCTTCTGGGCAACGATGACGGGTCCGAGGTAATGCGGCTCCGCCTGGGCTGACACCGTATTGTCCGCCGCGTCGCAGGGGTTGGCAATGTTCAGCGACGGATCGGTACAGGCCGAGGTATCAGTGCCGAGATTGACCTGCATGTAGCCGCGCATGGTGGTTGCGTTGGGTGCGGCAGGCAGGTCGGAATGCATCTGTTCCCTGAATTGCCGCAACTCGATTTCATAATAATCAGACCCGGGGTAGGTGGTGATATCAGGCACGGCCACCGGGATATACTGCCCCAGATTGTTGGCATTGGCGGCACCCAACCCGGGCAGGGTATCAACGAATTTCCGCAAAGGCGGGCTGTAGGCCCAGTTGGGGCTGGTCAGATAATCCGGAATGCTGCCCGGTCCGATGACATAGCCCGGCGCCGCTGGTGCGACATAATCATTGAGATAGCTCGGATCCATGTATTGGATCTGGGCCGGATCTGCCGTCAACACAGCGGGATTGCTCGGACTGAGATAAGCCCCTGCCGTGCCTGCCCCCCATAGTGGGGTCAGGACCGACAACGAGGCGGCCACAATTCGTACGCTTTTTCTGTTCATAAGTTTCCCTCCTATTGAACGCTCTCTGTGAAATCTCTTAAGCAACATATCCGTTACTTAAGTGCAGCCTTCGTCAGCATGCAAAGGCCCCTTTCCCCTGCACCCGCCGACTCTTGCCATCGTGTTACTGCTCGGTTTGCTGGTCACCGGTGTTGCCCGGTCCCATTTTCTTGATCGTTTCAGCCCGCATCTTCAGCATTTCATCCCGCCGCAGGCGCGCCTCCTCCCGCTTGGCCATCAGGTCCAGCTGCGCGGGGGACACTTTTGTTTCGGTCTGGGCTTTCGGCGCCGCAACACTGCGCTGCGCTGCCTGCCCGACAGTGTCGGGATGAGGCACTGTCTTGACCGGCTCTATCCTGGTTTGTTCTGCCGCCGGCACACTTGTTCCGGACGACACCGGGAATTCGAACCCTCTCTCCATCGCCACCATGGCGAGTATGGTAAGCAGGAGTAAGAGAAAAACTCCGGACATTAGTAGTTTTAATTGCATTGTCATTTTCAGCCTCCTTTGTTCATTTGATGAACTCGGCTAGCACCATCTAACTCTGAAACCTTCGTAGGTTGGGTTAGGCCGTTGTTTGGCCGTAACCCAACACCAGAGGCATCTTTGGCGTTGGGTTACGCTTCGCTAACCCAACCTACGGAAAATACGAAGCAATCGATGTTCCATGGTACTAGTTAAAAGTCGTCACTCCGACGAAAGCCGGGGTCCATCTTTGTGTTTTACACCACCTGCGGCGGCGATTTTTCATGCGGTTGAAGCCGCGCCAAGAACACATCACAGGAGTAGGAGCGGGCCATGCCCGCGATCTTTGGTAGTGCGGAAACCCCGTTAGTTATCGCGGGCATGGCCCGCTCCTACCGCCCTGACAAACTATCTACCTGATCATTTCGACATATAAAGATCGTGGGCCTTGACCCGGTACTCGTCGGCAATACAAATGCATTTCCCGCCCATGAAGGGATTGTTCAGGTCAACCACAATCTCCTGGTTGCCGGCAACCTTGATCATCCGCCAGCCTCCGGGCATCACATAGTTTAGATAGTCCACGGACAGGGCGTTGCAGCGCGTGCCGCACAGGGACTGGCCGATGTCGGGATCGCCCCCGGAGTCCCCCGGTTCATAGCGGTATTCGCTGACGATGAAGACCTTTACCATTTCGTCCTGTGCCGCGGGCGCATCCTCTGCCGCAGCTGCGCAAAGCGGCAGAAAAAAGGGAACAAGTAAAAAAAACAGCCCGATCTTTTTCATTCTTCGTTCCTCATTCTTGAGATTTTCAACAGGTTCCCATCCAATGTTTTTATTCTCGTGGCATAGGAGCGGGCCATGCCCGCGACCTCCGTGGCCATTGCGGCTATTTCTATCGCGGGCAAGGCCCGCTCCTACGTCCCACACACTTGCAGCCGCGCTCTGGCAGCCAAATCCTTGCATCTCTATCGCGGGCAAGGCCCGCTCCTCGCACTACCGTGTGACCCACTCACTGCGGCGCTCCAGCAGCGGTTTCTCGCCCTTGCCAAGCTGCACGATGAAACACCCTTTGGAGGCATAGCGCTGGCCGGGGCCGAAACCGACCCGTTCATAAAGCGGAAAATACTCATCAGGCATCATGCCGATGACATCAAAGAAAAAATCACGGAAATATTCGCCGCGCATCTCCATCAACGCGTCGCCCAGCAGCTCATTGGCAATATACGACTGCTTGATGAGTTTCGTATCATAGGGGTCGGCCGGCTTGCCGAGCAGTACTTTCCGGACCGCTAAATCAAAGCGGACATCATCCTGCGGCAGCCGGTACGGATAGGTGAAAAAGAGCAGATCGCGCAACGGCTCGGGGACAGTCCACAGGGCTTTGCCCACGTAAGTTCCGGAGGCGAGGACGACTCCCGGCCGGTCCGCGATGGCGGACAGTCCGGCAAAGGCCGCCATTGCCGAGGCGTCGTCCCAGACGATCAGGACCGCCGGTTTCTGTTCGGCAATGATCTGCTGCAGGCGTTCCGGGGAGAATTGCTCACCCTCCTTGAGGATGATGTCAACCGCGGCCGGGTGTTTCGTTTCCGCCCAGGCTTCGCGGAAGCCGTCGGCAAGGGCCTGTCCCTTGCGGCTGTCGCGGCTGACCTGCACAATCGCCCGACCGGCGAAAAGGTCATACATGCCGTGCAGATAGCGGGCCGCGCTCTCTCCTTCCTGACGCACCCCGCGGGAAAAATAGAGGGTGTACCAGTCATGGTCGCTGATCACCGGATAATCGACGATCGGTAAAAGATTCGGGATCCGGTTCTCTTCACAGAAGCGGTGGACAGGCTCCCAGTCGCCTTCGGAGATGCCGCCGAGCAGGGCAAACACCGGCTCAGCCTGATAATATGCATCGAGCTGGGCCCGCCAGGTGGAGGAGGGTCCCTTCAGAATCCAGCGTGCCAGGGAAAACTTTTTCTGCAGCAGGTCCGGACCCAGCATGTTATAGCCCATGCGCGCCACCCGGTCGTTGGTCGTGGAGGCGGTCGCCAGGCTGTTTTTACGGGACACGCCGAACTCCAGGGGGACAAGCATCGACTCAACCGCGACCGGGTCCGTTCCTTCGACAATCACGGTGGCGAATTTGATCTCTGCTTCGGTAACCCCTGGAGCCTGTTCAGCAGAGAGGGTTTTCAGGTAGGCAATGAGAATCGCCATGTCCCGGCCCTCAAGATCGTAAATAGGCATGACCTTGACCACGGAGCGGCCGGTGGGATCAATACCGCCGGAGATGAGTTCCGCGAGCGACTCGTCCGTATAGGCGGGACGGGGCGGAAGATCCACGGCATAATTGTGGAAGGACGGAACATGCACATAACCTTTTATAAATGGTTCGCGCGGCTCGTAGAGAATTCGCCCGTTGGTGGGCGGGGTGATCACCTGTCCCTCGACAGAGCCGAGCCCGCTGCGCAGATGGCAACTGATACAGGTAAAGGAAGACCCCAGAACAGGAACATCGCCGCTGACAAACGCCTTCATGGGTTCACCCGAGGGCAGGATACCCTCGCGGTACATCCTTTCCCCGAATTTTTGTATTTCCTCGGCGGAAAGGGCCGGTTGTTCCGCGCCATGGGAGCGGGGCGCCCAGGCAAGAAGGAGCAGAAGCACAAGATGCGCCATGGCGATCCTGGTCATGAAGGCCGAAAAATTTTGGCTGGAAATCTTCATTTTACCCCCGTTTGCTGAAGTTCATTCATAAGGTCACGGCTGCTCATAAGTCCATTGAGTCTGATCCATTTGCCGTCCTGCGGCGACCGGATGAAGCTCAATGGCCGGTGATCCATTTTATCGCGGAAATAGGCATCAAAGGCTCTCATTACCTGGTCGATATCCCTGCGGCTTCCGGTCAGGAAATCCCAGCCGGGTTGGGCCTGGTAGCGTTCAAGATACTCCTTCATGGCGGCTGGCGTATCATTTTCCGGATCAATGGTGATCGACACCAGGTGGACCTTTTCGGTCACCGGATCGACTTTTTTCTGAAGATTGGCAAAGCCGGCGGAAAGGACCGGACAGATGGTGGTGCAGGTGGCGTAGATAAAATCGACAATGACCGGGTGATCGCTTTCCAGCAGGGATTTGAGACGGATTTTCTCGCCCAGTTGATTGACGAGGACGACATCGGGAATGGAGAAAGTCTCGATGGACCGCTCATATTTTGCGGCGCCCGCTTCCGGGCCCGTCAAGGAAAGAACACCAAGCACAATGGTGAAAATTCCGATTATCAGGGTAATGCGATACGCCATGATTCCTTTCTCCTTTTT
>JACQYM010000024.1 GCA_016208225.1 Deltaproteobacteria bacterium
CCTATTTCGGCTACAAGGGCAGCGTGATGATCCCGGAAACCCGGTCCACCGACACGATCTATGCATTCGGTGAACAGCAGGAAATCAAACTGGGCTTTGAGGTGCTCTGCAAGAGGTTCACCCTGACCAAATATCCCAACGGCGCCCCAAAGGAATTCAGGTCCGACCTCGCCATCCTGGAAGACGGCAAGGAGGTGCTGACCAAATCCATTGTGGTCAATGATCCCCTTTCCTATAAAGGGCATACCTTCTATCAGTCAAGCTACCAGTCCTATCAAAAATTCCTGATCTCCCTTACCGACAACCAGACCAAAAACGCCGAACTCTTTCTGGTCGAACCGGGCAAGGAAATCAAATGGCTGCTGGAAGAGGTATCTTTCGGCATCATCAATCGCGAATTGAACCAGGCCACGATGCAGTACAAATATAAAATCTGGTTCAAGGACGCCGGCGGCGTGGCCGAACCGTTCTGGGTTATTGACGGCGACACGGCAACCGTCAAACTCGGCGACAGGGAATACGCCTTCAGCCTGAAGGAGTTCTTTGCCACCGGCTTGCAGGTCACCAAGGACCCCGGCGTCTGGTATGTCTATATCGGCTGCACCATCATGCTGCTCGGGCTGATGGTGGCGTTCTTTCTTTCCCACCGGCGCATCTGGGTTTTCATTAAAAAAGAAGACGATGAAACCAGCGTGCTGATCAGCGGCAATGCCAATAAAAACAAACCAACCTTTGAAAAGAATTTTGCCGCGGTCAGTACAAGCATTGAAGAAAAATTAAAAAGCCTCTCCTGAAAATGCTTCATCAGGTATACTTTCAGGCAAGACCTTTTTTACCACTGTTTGACTATTATGAGGATAGACAATGACAAGTTCTCAACTGTTAGGAATCAGCACCATCGGGTATCTTCTGGCCTCGGCGCTCTATATCGCCACCCTTATTTTCAAAACGAAAAAATCAGGGGTGGCGGCATCCATTCTCACCCTGCTGACCTTTCTGGCCCAGACAGTGGGGATCGGACTCAGATGGTATGAATCCTATCAGATGGGCGTGGGCCATGCGCCGCTGTCCAACATGTATGAATCCCTGGTATTTTTCTCATGGTCCATCGTGATCTTTTACCTGCTGCTTGAGCTGAAATTCAACAACAGGCTCCTGGGCGCCTTTGCCATTCCCTTTGCCTTCGTCAGCATGGCCTACGCCTCTTTCGGCAAAGGCATCAGCCAGGAAATTTCCCCGCTGATTCCGGCCCTGCAGAGCAACTGGCTGATCGCCCACGTGGTCACCTGCTTTATCGGCTACGCCGCCTTTGCCGTGGCCTGCGGCCTGGGGGCCATGTATCTGCTGAAGAGCTCGGCCGATGACAAGGCCGATCCGGGTCTCATCGGCACCCTGCCGGACCTGCGGGTGATTGACGATATCATCCATAAAACCATGGTGTTCGGTTTTCTCTGGTTGAGCGCGGGCATCATCACCGGCGCCATCTGGGCAAATTCGGCCTGGGGCACCTACTGGAGCTGGGACCCCAAGGAAACCTGGTCCCTGATCACCTGGTTCATTTACGCCGCCACCCTGCACGCCCGCTTCACCCGGGGTTGGCAAGGCAAGCGCATCGCCTGGCTGGCCATTATCGGTTTTCTGTCGGTCATCTTCACCTATTTCGGGGTGAACTTCCTTCTTTCGGGCCTGCACAGTTACGGCAGCAGTTGATAATAACGTTCAAGCGTTTCAACGTTCAAACGTTTCAATGCATGAGAATCATTTTTTGCCTCTTCCATCTTGACAAATTTTCAGGGACAACGTAAAAAGATACCCGATTGAGTTTTTTTGTATGTTAGGTTCAGTAAACAACATTAAATCAAGGGGAGAAAAGAGACATGATCAAAAAAACCATTGTATGCGTTACTGCTTTTGCATTCCTGGCCGGCTTCACCGCTTCCGCCATGGCTGAGACCGACAAAGGCGGGGCCGAGCTGGTCCTCCAGGCCACAGTTGACAAGGCTGCCAAACCGAAACCCGCCACCTTCCCGCACAAAAAACATCAGGACAGCGGTATCACCTGCGGCGAGTGCCATCACACCAAGGGCGCTGACGGCAAACAGGCCGCCTATACCGACGGCATGAAGATCGAGAAATGTGAAAGCTGCCACAACAAAGCAGCCGGCTTGCCCAAAGAGATCGCCACCTTCAAGGATGCAGCCCACACCAACTGCAAAGGCTGCCATAAAGATAAAGGCAAAGGCCCGACAAAATGCGCCGACTGCCATAAGGGAAGCACCGACAAAGAATAATTTCTCTGTCCGTATTTCTTAAAAGGGCACCTTGAAAAATTAGGCATCTGGTCTGAGGACAAGGAGCAGAGGAAATAAAAGGCACCCCCAAAAGGGTGTAAACTCCGCATATTCGGCATATGTGAGCACTTTTATTTCCGAATGCGACACAGTCATCGGGCCAGAGGACAATTTATCAAGATGCCCAAAAAAGGCTGCTCTACAGAGCGGCCTTTTTTTTTATATTCATTGTGAGTATACTGGTATCATATCTTCCCCCCTAATGTATGGCAGCACAAAGCAACACGCATAGCACGAATCGAGTCTGGACCTGGACCCAGGTCCATGTCGCGTTTTATTTTCTCTCCATTTCCTGCCTGCTGACCCTGTTCATCGGCCTCGGCCTCTTCCTGTTTTTAACATTGAACATTCCGGATATCAGCTCGCTGGCCAGTTATACCCCGCCGGCCACCACCGTTATCCTTGACAGAAACGGCCATCAGATTGATACCATCTTTACCCAGAACCGGTTTGTCGTGCCCATCGACAAGTTGCCCGGCGAGCTGCCCCTGGCCTTTGTTGCCGCGGAGGACGCCCGTTTTGCCGAGCATGCCGGCGTTGATGCCTGGTCCACCCTGCGGGCCCTGCTGCATAATCTCCGAAAAGGCGGCAAGGGCCAGGGGGGCAGCACGATCACCCAGCAAGTGGCCCGTTCCCTGCTGCTCACCCCGGAAAAAACGTATACCAGAAAAATCAAGGAAGCCATTCTCGCCTACCGCATCGACAAGGCCCTGAGCAAAAAAGAGATCCTCCATATCTATCTGAACCAGATCTACTTCGGTGAAGGGGCATACGGGGTGGATGCGGCGGCCAGGGTTTATTTCGGCAAAAAGGCCGTTGAGCTCAATCTGGCGGAAATCGCCATTCTTGCCGGTCTTCCCCAGGCGCCAAGCCGTTATTCCCCTTTTAAACACTTTGACCTGACCAAAAAACGACAGGCCTATGTCTTGAACCGCATGGCCGAAGAGGGCTATATTACCGCCACCAGGGCGAGAAAGGCATACGCCCATCCGCTGTTATGGGGCGCCCCGTTTGAGGCGGACGGCGGCTGCGGTTATTTCGTCCAGTACGTGAAAAAATATATCCAGGAGAAATATGGCTGGCAGGCCCTGGTGTCCGGCGGGTTGACCATCGAAACCACCCTTGATCAATCCATGCAGAAGGCGGCCACCGCGGCAACCGGCAGAGGTGTGGCCAAATGGGTGGTGCGGCGCTCGAAAAAAATGTCCCACCTGCCCCAGGTGGCCCTGGTCGCCATGGAGGCATCCACCGGCGAGGTCCGCGCCCTGGTCGGCGGCACCGATTTCGACAAGAGCCAGTTCAACCGGGCCATTCAGGCCAAAAGACAGCCGGGATCAGCCTTCAAGCCCATCGTCTATGCCGCGGCCCTGCGGGACACATTCACCCCGTCATCCATCATTGTTGACGAGCCGCTCGTCCTGCCCGGCTCCGCTCCCGGAACAACCTGGGAGCCGCAAAATTTCAGCGGCAAGTTTGACGGACCCACGACTCTTGAATCCTCGCTCATCCACTCCAGAAACATCGTCACCATCAAACTGCTCCAGCAAATCGGCATTGAGCCCGTGCGCCGGCTGGCCAGGGAAATGGGCATCCTCTCCCCCCTGAACAAGGACCTGTCCCTGGCCCTCGGCTCTTCGGAGGTGACCCTGCTCGAACTCGCCGGGGCATATACCACCTTTGCCAATCTCGGCCTGCGGACCGAGCCCGTTTTTATCACCAGAATCACTGACCGGAACGGCAGGGTCCTGGAGACGGGCACAACGAAAGATGAGCGTATCCTGGATGAGGAGACCGCCTATCAGATGACCCGCATCATGCAGGGGGTCATTGAGGAAGGTACCGGGAAAAATGCCTGGGGTCTGGAACAGGAGGCCGCCGGCAAGACGGGCACCACGGACACATACAGCGATGCCCGGTTCATCGGCTATACCCCCGAAATAGTCTGCGGGGTGTGGATGGGTTTTGACAAGAAGCTGTCGCTGGGCGATCACGAGACCGGCGGCCAGGCCTGCGCCCCGATCTGGCTCGATTTCATGCAGAAGGTGCCGAAGAAAACAAACTCTTTCCCCATCCCCGAAGGCATCGTGCTGCTGCCCATGGACAGGGAAACGGGAAAATTCGATCCGGACAACAGGGACAAATCCACCTGGATGGCCTTCAGAAAAGACAGAATGCCCTGGACCGACCAATAGGGGCGGTTCCCAGAACCGCCCCTGCAATGCCCCTACCGCATCAACTCTTTTTGCGTTGCGGCAGGTCTTTCAGTTCATCCTTGCCCTGGAAAATCACCGTAAAATTTTCCTTCAGGGCCTGCGACACGGCATCCAGGGTGCTGGCATCCTTCACCATCACCCGGATGGCAACCCGTTTCATGCCCTCCGCCGCATCCTCGAAAGAGGTCAACACGCTGATAACCCTGGCGTTATATTCCCGCAGCAGTTTCACAACATTGGTAACGGACCCCGGCTGGTCAACCAGATCAAAAACATACTGCATGGCGCCATCCTTGATGCCGGTGCTGTGAATAAAGCCGCGCAGCACATCCGTTTCACTGAGCACGCCGATCAGATATCCCGAAGAATCGGTAACCGGCACGCCGGATATTTTACAGTCGAGCATGATCACCGCCGCCTTTTCCAGGGAATCATTGCAATGGATAACAATCGGGTTCGGCGTCATCACATCTTTCACTTTCATTTCCGAAAGCAGATAATAGAGCTCATGGACATCGAGCGAGGTTGTTTTTGAAGGAGAAGCATCCTTCACGTCACGGTCGGTAATGATTCCAACCAGTTTCCCGTGGGAGACCACGGGCAGGCGGCGAATTGAATTTTCTTTCATAATACGGGTGGCCCGCATCAGCGAGGTATTTTCATCAACGGTGAGTACATCTTTCGCCATCCAGTCACGAATCAGCATGTTGTATTTCCTCCTCAGTCGCTCTCGAATCAAATCTTATGTTCTGCTGCCATGGAATTGCATGGAGCATATTGTACCCATTGTTCCAGGATAAGAAAAATCTTCCATGAATAAACTGTAACCTATAAAATATTCCCGCTAATATGGCAAGATTTTCAGGACACAATACAAGAGCGGAAAGGTATTTTATTTACGTCTCTTTTTTCAGTAACGCCGTTTGATTTTTTTCCGACCCGCGGGTATACAGATAGTTTCTGTTAATTTTTATCGACCCTGATGCCATCCCGACAATGCCCAGCCATTTCCCCTTCGCGGAATCAACGCTTTCCAGGCTGCTTGCAGCCCATGACCGGCAAGATTTTGTCCTGCTCGAGACCACAAAAATCTCAGCGGAGAATCATCGCTCGCTGCTGTTTGTCAACCCGGTGAGCCGCATCACCTTAACGGCGGACGGCAGGGTCGATGATTTTCTGCGGGAGGCCGGCGACCGGCTCAGTCGCGGTTATTTTCTCCCCGGCTGGCTGGGTTACGAGTGCGGCTATCTGCTGGAACCGGCCCTGACGGACAAACGCCGGCCGCGCTCTACCAGGCGCTGCGCCGGAATCAGAGCGTCAGCTACGGCGCCTTTATCAGCAGCGGAATGTCCCGGATTCTCTCCTTTTCTCCGGAACTGCTCTTCCGCAAAAAGTGGAACAGCTGCACGGTGCGCCCCATGAAGGGCACCATGCCGCGGGGACGGACCACCGCCGAAGACCGCCGGCAGCGGCAGTTTCTGCAGACCGACAGCAAAAACCGCAGTGAAAACGTCATGATCGTCGATCTGCTCAGAAATGACCTGGGCCGTCTGGCCAAACCGGGCAGTGTGCGGGTTTCCTCGCTTTTTGATGTGGAAACCTATGAGACGCTGCATCAGATGACTTCCACCATTACCGGCGAGCTGCCGGCCGGCCTGGGGCTCTTTGATCTGTTCAAGGCCCTTTTCCCCTGCGGCTCGGTCACCGGGGCCCCGAAGATACGCACCATGGAAATCATCAGGGAGCTGGAGCACGGCCCACGCGGGGTCTACACCGGGGCCATCGGCTATCTGGCCCCGTCGGGAGACGCGTTCTTCAATGTGCCCATCAGGACGGTTGTTCTTGCCGGCAACCAAGGGGAAATGGGAATCGGCTCCGGCATCGTGCATGATTCGGAGGGGGAACAGGAGTGGCAGGAATGTCAGTTGAAGGCGGCCTTCCTCACCCGGCCCAGCCGGGATTTCCAGCTGATTGAGACCCTGCTCTGGCAGGCGGACAGCGGCTACTGGCTGCTGGCGGAGCATCTGGCCCGGCTGGCCGATTCCGCCGACTACTTTCTCTTCGCCTTTGACAGGGAAAAAATCAGCCGGGAACTGGCCCGGCTGGGCGAAACTTTTGCCGGCGATGGGGGGAACAGGCGGGTGCGCCTGCTGCTCGCCAGAGACGGCGCGGTTGAGACCAGCGCCATGCCCTGCGAGACGCCGCGGACCCTGGCATGCCCCCCGGCGGCCGAACTGCCGCGGGTAATCTTTGCCAGCACAAAAACCGATAGCCGCGATCCTTTTCTCTTTCACAAGACCACCCGGCGCGATCTCTACAACCGGGAACGGGAAAAGGCGCTGCGGGACGGTTATTACGAGGTGCTCTTTCTGAATGAACGGGGCGAAGTGACAGAGGGGTCAATTTCCACCCTGTTCATCGAAAAGGATGGCCTCTTTTATACCCCGCCCCTGGAATGCGGCCTGCTGCCCGGCGTCTTCCGGGCCCACTTCATCGCCCGGCCGCCGGCCCGGGTGGTTGAAAAAATTCTCCTGCCCGCTGATCTGGCCGGCGCCG
>JACQYM010000185.1 GCA_016208225.1 Deltaproteobacteria bacterium
CATCCGTGATCTGGACCTCTTCCACCGGTTCGTCAAACTGTGCGCGGCCCGTACAGGGCAGTTGCTCAATCTCTCCTCTCTGGCGTCGGACTGCGGCATCTCCCATGTGACGGCGCGGGAGTGGCTGAGCGTGCTGGAGGCAAGTTATCTCGTCATCCGTCTACCGCCATACTTCCGCAATTTCGGCAAGCGTCTGGTGAAGACACCCAAGCTCTATTTCCTCGACGTTGGGCTTGCGGCCTGGTTGCTCGGCATTCGGGACCCGGAGACCATGAACCTCCACGCCCAAAGAGGCGCACTGTTTGAAACCCTTGTGGTTTCCGAGTTCATCAAGCGCCGCTATAACCAGGGTCAACCCGCGGATCTCTATTTCTGGCGCGACAATGTCGGGCATGAAGTCGACCTGCTGTTCGAGGCAGGGCAAAAGCTCCAGGCCGTGGAGGTCAAATCCGGCGCAACCTTTGCCGCCGATTGGCTCGACACCGTTCGCAAATGGCAAGGGTTCGCCGGCAACGACGCACTTTCGCCATGGGTTGTCTATGGCGGCAATGAAGGGTATGTTCGGGAAGGCGCCAGGGTTATGGCATGGAAGGATCTGGCCAAAGAGGAGCTGTAATTTTTCAAAAAAAAATACCGACTGACCATGTTTTCGCTGATATCCACGGCGAATGCAAGAGGCAAGGTTACAGGCTACGTTATTCCCCTTCTTTTCTGACGGCGGGCATCGAGGCGCTCGGCCCGGCAGAAGAGTTTCACCAGGGCCACGCCGGTGACAAAGCCACCCACATGGGCCCAGAAGGCGACCCCGCCGGTTGATGCGCCGGTTGACGGCACCGCGCTGAGCAGCTGCAGGAAAAACCAGTATCCCAGCATGAAATAGGCAGGCACCACAATCCTGGTGACAAAAAAGCCGAGAAACACCAGCAGATGCACGGGCGCTTTCGGATAGAGCAGGGCATAGGCGCCCATCACGCCGCCAATGGCGCCGGAGGCCCCCACCAGCGGCAGGGTCCCGGCCGGATTGGAGAATAACTGGACCGCCGCGGCCCCCAGGCCGCAGAGCAGGTAAAAAACTACGAATCGCACGAATCCCATGGCCTCTTCGACATTGTCCCCGAAAATCGCCAGAAACCACATATTGAGGATCAGATGCAGCCAACCGCCATGCATGAACATGGAGGAAAGCGGGGTCAGCCAGTTGGGCTGGTCCGCCACCACACAGACTAACGCCTCCCCAAGGGGGATGTGGGTTCCGGGGGTGAGATTGCGCAGCAGTTCGCCGGGAATCAAGCCGTATTCACAGATCGATTTCGCCAGGGTCGGATTGGAGCCCAGTCCCTGCAAGAGAATCCATGCCGCGACATTGAGGCCGATAATCGTAAACGTCGCAAAGGAGGTATGAAAGGTCGGATTTTCATCGCGGATGGGAAACATGGCAATTTACCCTTTACGGACTCGTAAAAACTGAAAATTAACCACAGAGACCACAGAGATAAATAATTGTAATTAAAAATATTTCCTCTGTGATCTCTGTGAGCTCCGTGGTGAAAATAGACTTATTACGAGCTCATCACTTTAAGCAGTAATTTATGGATGTCTGACCCTATCATACCGAATCTCCGGCGCCGGACACCAGCAATTCCTTGAGGGCCGTCTGCCGCCGGCTGGTATCCTGATTCTGCACCGCCAGGGCCAGCGCCTTGCGCGTCCCGACGAACACGGCCAGCTTTCTGGCCCTGGTCAGCCCGGTGTAAAGAAGATTACGGAATAACATCTTGTAATGCTGGGTGAGGACCGGAATAATGACCGCTTCAAACTCACTGCCCTGGGACTTATGGATGGTGATGGCATAGGCGAGATCGAGTTCCACGATATGCTCCTTTTCGTAAAAGACCTCCCTGCTGTCCGGGAAAAAGGCAACGACGCAGGTCAGCTCTTCATTGTCGATTGCCTTGATGGTGCCGATATCGCCGTTAAAGACACCCAGGTCGTAATTATTTTTGCGATGAATAACCCGGTCGCCGACCCTGAAGATTCTGTCGCCGACCGTGAGCTGGCTCTTCCCCGGCGCGGCCGGATTGGCCGCCTGATGGATCATGGTGTTGAGACTGACCGTGCCGAGACTTCCCCTTGTCATCGGAGACAGAATCTGAATCTCGCAATTTTTGCCGAAATATTTCGGTATCCATTCCAGATAGAGTTTCCTGACAATGTCGGAAGCCGCCAGGCCATAGTGCAGCGAGGACCAGGGATGGACTTTTTTCAACACCGCGAGCAATTCCTCGACCCTGCTTTCCGCCTGGTAGACTTCATCCAGATTCACATGCTGAAATTTCCTGGGCTGCTCCCTGGTTGCCTCCTCTGAATCAAGGAAGAGGCAATCAATCTTCTGCCGCCACAGTTCCGGTTTTTTGAACGGCGAATCGATGTAAGGTATTTCGCCATGGTTGATCTGGTGCGCATATTGAATAATGAGCGATTCCCGGGCCTGCCGGAAAATTTCGGTCAGCTGAAAACAGGGCACCTTGCCTGAGGCAATCATGTCTTTCAACACGTTGCCGGCGCCGACCGACGGCAGCTGGTCCGCATCGCCGATGAAAAGCACCTGGCTGCCCTCGGGAACAGCCTTCAGGAGAGAGGCCGTCAGATTGATATCCAGCATGGAACATTCGTCAACAATGAGAAAATCGACATCCAGCGGATCTTCTTCATTTTTCTTAAACTTCCCGTGCTGCCATTCCAGGAGACGATGGATCGTTTTTGCCTCCCGGCCGATAACCTCGGACATCCGCTGCGCGGCCCGACCGGTGGGCGCGGCGAGCAGCACCTTCAGCCGCATAGACTCCAGCAGTTTCACGATCACCAGGGTGGTGGTCGTCTTGCCGCAGCCGGGGCCGCCGGTAAGAATAGAGAACTTTTCACCGACGATATGGTTGACGGCAGCGGCCTGCTCATCGCTTAAGGAGATATTCTTTGCCGAAGCAACTCGGCCAGCCTGTCCCCCAGGTCTAATTGCAGAAGTTCCGCCACCTGGGCCGCTATCTGCGACTCGGTCAGATAACAGTGGCCGAAATCCCTGCTTGCCGCCAGGACATGTTTGATCCCTGCCATGATTCTCTGCGGGCTGTCGGTCGCCAGGCCGATACTCAAAGCGACCCTGTCCGCTGAGAAGAACCCTATCCCGTAGAAATCATTGGCAAGACGGTACGGGTCTTCCGTGACATAGGGGATGGCCCGGTCGCCGTATTGTTTGTAAATCCGCACGGCAAACAGGGTGCTGATGCCATGGGTCTGCAGGAACATCATCACTTCCCGGATGGCGCGATGCTCGGTCCAGGCGGCACTGATCATTTCCAGTTTCTTGCGCGCTATCCCCGGCACCTCGGTAAGCCGGTCGATGTCTCCTTCAAAAACATCGAGGGTTTGTGTCCCGAAATGGCTGACAATGCTTTTGGCGGTCTTGGGACCTACCCCTTTGATAAGGCCCGACCCCAGATATTTTTCCAGCGCCGCCGAGGTGGCCGGTTTCTTCTCCACCGCCTTGGTTGCCTGAAACTGCCGGCCATACTGGGGGTGGATTTTCCAGGCGCCGCTGAACTCCATGGTGGCGCCGGCAAACACCTTTGTCTGGTGGACGACCACGGTCTCCTGCTGATGCGGATCATTGAAGGGGAAGACGCGCAGGATTGAAAAGCCGTTGTCGGCATTGTGGTACGTAACCCGGTCCACAATGCCGACAACGGTCTCCTCGATGATTCCTGTCTGTCTGCTTCCTGGCTGTTGCATAAAAAAATATCAGACCGTCCGATTTTTCAAGATACCCTGCAGTATGATAATATCTCCGACAAGATTCGCAAAATAAGCTACATTTCTCACCGCAAACGGAACAACGGATAAGGAAACTCTCGCGGCGTAGGAGCGGGCCATGCCCGCGACCCTTCGGCATTGCGGATGTCTGTATCGCGGGCATGGCCCGCTCCTACGTCCCTGCCTGCA
>JACQYM010000186.1 GCA_016208225.1 Deltaproteobacteria bacterium
CGGCACTCGGCCGTAAAGTGCAGACCGTCCACCAGATCGCCGTGGGCGATGAAGTAGTTACCGGAGCGCAGGCCGGCCAGCAACTCATCCGGACCATATTGGCCGTAACCATTGCGGTCCGGCACCAGGGTGCGGATCTTGGCGTATTCGCCGGGCCAGAAGTCATAGGCCGCGTTGTGAAAATCGGAATTGACAAAGGTGAAGATGCGGCGGCCCTCGCCGAGCAGGGCGTCCCATGGGCCGCCGATTTCGGCCAGCATGAAATCCGCGCCGCCGTAAGTGCGGGCCTTGAAGGTCACATCCCGGCCGGCCGCGTCCCGAAAAGGGCCGCCGTTATAACCGCCCCGTTCCGCCGCCTTCTGATGGCCGGGCATGCCCTCAAAGCCGCAGGCCACCTCCGGGGCCGCGTCGTTGAAATCGCGGATGGCGGCGATGGGGTACCCCAGCTGGCGGGAGGGGTGGTTGATGAGAAAATAACTGCTGTCCGGGTAATTGGCCGCCAGCCATCTGACGCCGGCCACGGCCCTGGCGTGGCTGTTTGCCGTGCTCTTTCCGGCCACACCGATAATATCGCCGGCAGCGGCGCCGGTGTCATCCCGGTCGAACAGGTACTCGTGGCGGGCAATGGCCACCCCTCCCTGCTCGGCCGGGCCGACAATGGCCACACTGGCGTGATCATGGGCCGGCACATTCCATTCATATCCCTGGAGAATGAGTTTGTCCGGAAAGGATGCCCGCGTCCGGGCCACGATGGGAAAGGAATAGTCCCGCAGCGACTGCCAGCGCCACATCGCGCCCACCGGCGGGGCGCCGGGCAGGACAATGGCGGCCGGCCACGGCTGCCCTTCGGGGTTGCGGCTGAACGCCCCGCCATGCTCCGAGTTGGCGATCCAGTCCAGGCCGAATTGAAAACCATGGCGAAAGACTTCATCCGGGGTATGGCTGCCGTCGGTGAGCACGGTATGGTTGTGAAAATCACCCGTCAGCCAGCGTCCGGTGTCCGGCTTATCGTGCTGCGGCTGGCAGCCGGTCGGGGCGGACAGCAGGGCGCCGGCCACGGCCGCTATTTTCATCATATTGATCGCGGATTTTATCATCAGGGACTCTCATTATTGCATGCAAGACAAGGCGCAGAAAAAACATAGCATATTTTTTTCCCGGCGGGCCATTGGAAATCTTTTTTTAACCATTCTTTAATCGCGGGCTAACATTCTCCCTCCATAAAGGGAGGAGGTGCAACAGCGATTGGCTTGAGAAAAGACCACTGCAGAAAGATTTGCAGAAGGAGGCCCTGTGAAGATGAACCCCGCATGCATGCTGTCAGGATCAGCGATGCCCTTTTCCCGTCTTGCCGTATTATGCCGGCGGGAGGGCCGGCTTTTGCGCAGGCGGTGTCTTTTTTTTCTCCTGATCCTTGTGGCCGGCGGTCAGGCAACAGGGCAGTGCCTGGCCGCCGGGAACGGGGCCGGCCCCTCTCCGGCCCGCTGGCCCGTTTGCCGCCAGGAGGCGGAATCGCAGACCATATCGTTCGTCCATGTCGCCGATGTGCATGCCCGCTATAACCCGACCCTGGGCGGTTCGAGCCCCCTAGCCCGGGTGCGGGGCTTTGTCGAACAGGTGCGCCGGGAAAATCCCTTTACCGTGTTCACCAATGCCGGCGATGATTACGAAAAAGGCTCCATCGCCGAGGAGCTCTCCAGGGGGCGCACGACCCGGCAGGTGGTGCAGGCCATGCAGTACGATGTCCGCACCCTGGGCAATCACGATTTCGCCTGGGGCGTGGAGGAATTGCTGGCCTTCAGCCATGATCCCGTGGCCATGGTGGTCGCGTCCAATACGAAAATGGCGGGCCGGCCGGGCGCCGCGACCCCCGGCTGGCTGGACTACGTCGAACTCACGGTGGGCTGCGTCCGCATCGGCTTCTTCGGCCTGGTTTCCAGGCCGTGGAATGAAAAGGATGAACAATACGAAGGCCCTTTTTATCCGGAGCGGCCTGAACTGCAGTCAGACTTCAATTACGCGGCCATCGCCAATGAGATAATCGCCAGGCACCGGCAAGAGGTGGACCTGCTGGTGCTGGTCAGCCACCTGGGGCTGCCGGAGGACATGCATCTGGCCGAACAGACCGAGGGCATCGACCTGATCCTGGGCGGCCATACGCATACCACCATGAGCGAGCCGGTGCGGATCAAAAACACGACCATCGTCCATAGCGGCGCCTATGCCGAAAGGATCGGCCGGATTGACCTCGATTTCGACCTGCGGGACAGACGGATCACGGCGGACCGATTCGTCCTGGTCGACAACCGGGAGGGGAAAACGCCGGTCGACGAACCGCTCGACCGGCAGCTGCAAAGCATCGTCGCGCCCTATCAGGAGGCGATTCATGCGGATTTCGCCAGCATCAGCGCCGGGCAGAGCAAAAAATCCATGGCGTTCATTGCGGCCCGGGCCGCGGTGGAGGCGCTGGGGGCCGATGCGGCCTTTGTCAGCGGCCATTCGGCCTGGAAAGAATGGCAGACCGGCAGCCTGACCCAGCAGGATGTGCTGGATGCCTTCCCGGTGGAGCGTGAACCGGCCGGCAAGCCGGGCTTCAGCAGCCTTTACCTGCTCAGGGGGACAGGGGCCGATCTGCTCCGGGCCGGCGCCGCCTTGCCCGACTTCGCCTACTGGGGACCAACGGCCATTGACCCCGCGGCCGTCTATACCATCGCCGTGCAGAAGCCGCAGGCCCTGCACCAGAGCCACTATTTCGGCCGGGAGATCAGCCTCACCCCGCCGGACCATGCCGCGGAACTGTGGCAGGCCGTGGTGGCGTTCGGCCGCGGCCGCCGCGCCGCCCGCCTTTCCCTGGACGGCGAAAGCACGGGGGCCGCGGGCCTCGACCTGGTCGCCCTGCTGCCGCCGGCTGACCGCCAGGCCCCGCCGGCCCGCCGCAAAAACTGAAACGTTTCCGTCCTCCTCCTCCCTTTTTGCCCTCTGCTCACCTGCGGTTTCCCTTCCCTTTCGATCTGCTGTTTGTCAGGCCTATCATGGGCTTGGAGAAGCGGTGCTGAAATGTTACGCATTTCCGCCACGTTGTGGCATTACAGGATAATAATTCGGTTTTTTGAGAAACATTTTATGCTATAGTTGAGAATGACGATAATTACGATTACAACTTGCGGCAGGGCATCAACGGCCACCGCTGCGGGCGCCACCTTCAATTATAAACTGAAAGGGTATCACGGTACCCTGGATTATCATCCTTTTTGAGGCAACATGAAACGGGCGTTGGCCATCTCCTGCATCGCGCTTACCGGGCTGCTCGCGCCCGCCGCCACTCCTTCCTGCCAGGCCTATGATGTCGGCGAATATCTCCGCATCAACGGCTTTCTTTCCCAGGGCTACATTGAAAGCAGCGGCAACAACTATCTCGGCGATTCCCTGAACGGCTCTTTCCAGTTGAACGAGTTCGGCCTGACGGTCAACTCGGCGGTGACCGACAATCTGCGGCTCGGTCTGCAGCTGCTTTCCCGCGATCTCGGCGCGGAGGGGAACAACGACGTGCTCATCGACTGGGCCATGGCCGACTATCGCTGGCAGGACTGGCTCGGCATCCGGTTGGGAAAGGTCAAGCTCCCCATCGGTTTATACAATCAGGGCCGCGATTCCGACTTTCTGCGGCCCATGGTCTTTCTACCCCAGAGCATTTACGATGAAGGCAAACGGACCCTGGTGGTCGCCGCCGTGGGCGGCAGTCTCTACGGCAATGTTTCCCTGGGACGCAGCGGCGATCTCGAATACCAGGCCTATTACGGTTCGGTTGACTTCCGTTCGGATTCAGGACAGGCGCGCGGCATGGAACAGCTGGCCGCCAGGATCGCCCGGCAGCGGCATCTCGGCACGGTTGACGATCTGGAGGCTGATAACCTGTATGTGTACGGCGGTTCCCTGATTTATAACCCGCCCCTTGACGGGCTGCGGGCCGGTGTCTCCTATTTCACCGGCCAGACCGATTTCGACTTTGATGTCGGGGGCGTGGAGGGCGATGCCCAGGGCACCATGAAGGACTTTGTCGTGCTCTCCCTGGAATATGCCATGGGAAAATGGCACACTGCCACCGAATACACGGAGCAGACCGCCGATCGGGAGGTTTTCGGTGCCGATATCCTTGGCGGCCGGTCGCAGGGCGGCTATGTCCAGCTCTGTTACCATCTGCTGGACCAGGTCGGCATGTCGGTAATGTACGATGTGTTTTATGCGGACAAGCAGGATCACGACGGCAGCAGCCTTGTCGCCCAGGGCCAGCCCGACTATCTCGGCTGGCGCAAGGACCTGGGGGTGGGGCTGCACTGGGAGGTCAACAGCCAGTGGCTGGTCAAGGCCGAGTACCACGAGGTCGACGGCGCCGCGCTGCAATTGACGATTTTCAATCCGGAGGGGGTCGAGAGGAACTGGAGTTATTTTGTCCTCAAGACCTCATTTAATTTTTAGTCCCTTACGGGTAGAAAATGTGGGAAGACACCAGGATGACATGCAGCCGACAAGGGACGTATCCGGCTCTGCCGGGTCAGGAAGGGGAGAGGGGATGCTGCCAAGCCGCCTGATCCTGCTCTGCCTTCTCATGCTGCTGCCCACCGCGGTCGCGGCCGCCGATTTCGCGGTCGTGGTGAACAGGGAGAATCCGGTTGACAGCCTGGAGCGGGATGAAGTCAAAAAGATTTTTCTGGGCAGGAAAACCTTCTGGTCCGACGGCCAGGGGATTGACGTGATTCTGCAGGAAGAAGGGGAAGTACACGAGAGCTTTGTGCTTGGTATTGTACACAAATCAGCGCGCCAGTTTCAAATGTACTGGAAAATGGCCCTTTTTTCCGGCACCGGCATTCCCCCGAAGCAGCAGCCGGACAGCCAGGCGGTGAAAGCGGCGGTCGCCGCCAACCCGAAGATGATCGGCTACATTGATATCCGCCAGCTTGATGACACCGTGAAAGAAGTGCAGTTGAAATAAAGACCTCGAAGAGATAAAAATGCCGTGCGGCTGACCAACACCATCCGAAAAAAAATCTGGCTCTGTGTGAACGTGGCCTTTGCCGGGTTTATCGTGGCAACTGGTTTTGCCGTGTACTCCAACCATCATCTCAAAATTCACCTCACCCATATCCGGGACCTTGATTTCTGCCTGGCGATGCGCAGCAACGAACTGCTGAACCAGTTTGTCGTCCAGAAGAATCTGTACAAGGACAGTTTCCTGTTCGGGCAGCCCGAGGCCGCGGATAACGGCAATGCGCTTTCCCCGAAAATCGTGGCAGACATCGCAGCCATTACCGAGACGAGCCGCAGCCGGCGCAGTCTGCCGCCTGACCGGGTCGACACCATGCTGACCCTGGAAGAGAAGTAC
>JACQYM010000249.1 GCA_016208225.1 Deltaproteobacteria bacterium
AGAGCAGATCGTCCCCCGGTTTGAAGCGCCCTGATTTCGCCTCGATGACGATATCGAAAATGCCCGGCCAGCCCAGAAATTCCTGCCGGATCGCCTCGATTTTCGCCGGATCGGGGGTGACCTCCAGCCAGGATACCTCTTCCCGGTCCTTGCGGGACCAGGCCCGGACCACGCCGTTGTGGACCAGCACCATGCCGACATTTCTGGCAAATTCCGGGTTTTCCTTCATCCTGGCTATTGTTTTTGAAATATCCATGCGCATCTCCAGGTGCAAACGAGGAAGCGTTCCAGCGTTTCAACGTTCCAGCGTTTGATCGTTTGATCGTTTGATCGTTGCCGCGTTTAACCTGCCGCCGGTCCCAGGCTCTTTGAGGCCACCTCATAGACATCCCTGGAAAGCTCGCCGCAGGCCAGAATCCGTTCCAGCTCCCGGCGCATCAGCTCCCGGCGGGCCGCATCAAAGCGCTGCCAGCGGCTGAGCGGGTTCAGCATGCGGGCCGCGATCTGGTGGTTGAACCGATCAATGGCCAGCACCTGCTCGGCCAGAAAAACGTATGCCGCCCCGCTTTTTTCCTGACAACAGAGTTGATTGCCGCTGCAGAACGCCCCAATCAGCGCCCGCACCTTGTTAGGATTCTTCAGGGAAAAGGCTGGGTGGGCCATCAGGGATTTCACATCGGCCAGGGTGCCGGGCAGCGGCGCCGTGGCCTGCAGGGCAAACCACTTGTCCAGCACCAGGGTGTCGTTGTGCCAGTCGCTGTAGAAGGAGACAAGGACGCTCCGGCGCTCCGGGCTGTCCGGATTATGGACAATGGCCTGCAGTGCCGCCAGCACGTCGGTCATGTTGCCCGCCTGTTCAAACTGGCGGAGGCAGAGGGCCATGATTTCCCGGTCATCAAGCAGCATCAGGTAGGCCAGGGCCGTATTCTTCAGGCTTCGCCGCCCGGCGCTCATCGGATCATATTGATACGGCGCATCGCTGCGAATGGCCCGGTAGAGTTCCAGCAGCGGCCCGCGCAGCTGCTCGGCCAGGCTGCGGCGGACAAACTGCCGGACCGCATGGATCGCCTCCACATCGATGACCGGCAGCTGCTCACCCAGATATTTTTCCGCAGGCAGAATCAGCAGCTCGGCCAGAAAGGCGGCATCCATCGTCCCGGCCTGCTCGATCAGTTCCCGGAAAACCGCGACAAAACCGGGATCGAGCAGCAGCTCCCGGCCCTGCTGCCGGGCTTCAATCAACCGCAGCAGCAGGCGGCAGGAAAGTCGCTGCCCCGCCTCCCAGCGGTTGAAGGAATCCGAGTCATGGGCCAGCAGAAAACGCAGCTCCTCGTCGCTGTAATCGTAATGGAGCTTCACCGGGGCGCTGAAGCCGCGCAGCAGCGAGGGAACCGGTTTTTCACCGATGTTCTCGAAGGTAAAGGTCTGTTTTTTCTCCGTCACCTCCAGCACCGTCGAGGTCCCCTCATTTCTGCCATGCAGGGTAAGCGCCATGTCCCGGCCCCGGCTGTCGAGCAGCCCCATCACGACAGGGATATGAAACAGGGGCTTTCCCGGCTGGCCAGGGGTGGGGGGGCAGCTCTGGGTGATTTCCAGGGTGCAGCTCCCGGCCGCCGCATCAAAGCCGCAGGTTGCCTGCAATTCAGGGGTGCCGGCCTGCCCATACCAGTGGCGGAACTGGCCCAGATCAATACCGCCGCCCTCTTCCATGGCCCGCAGAAAATCATCGCAGGTCACCGCCTGGCCGTCATGCCGGGCAAAATAGAGATCCATGCCGCGGCGGAACCTGTCCGGGCCCAGCAGGGTATGGATCATGCGCACCAGCTCGGCCCCCTTCTCATACACGGTCACCGTATAGAAGTTGTTGATCTCGATGTACGAATCAGGCCGCACCGGATGGGCCATGGGACCGCCGTCCTCAACGAACTGGAAACTGCGCAGCCGGCTGACATCCGCCAGCCGCTTCACCGCGGCCGAGGTCATGTCCGCGGAAAACTGCTGGTCGCGGAACACGGTGAGCCCCTCCTTGAGGCTCAGCTGAAACCAGTCGCGGCAGGTCACCCGGTTGCCGGTCCAGTTATGGAAATACTCATGGGCCACCACCCCGGCAATGCCGGCGTAATCGTCATCGGTGGCGGTCTGCGGCTTGGCCAGCACATACTTGGAGTTGAAAACATTCAACCCCTTGTTTTCCATGGCCCCCATATTGAAATCATCAACCGCCACGATCATGAACAGGTCGAGATCATACTCCCGGCCGTACACCCGCTCGTCCCAGGCCATGGCCTGCTGCAGCGAACGCATGGCATGACCGCACCGGTCGCTGTTATGCTTCTGCACATAGATGTGCAGATCAATGGTGCGGCCGGAACCGGTCACATGGGTGTCGGCAAGGCGGACCAGATCGCCGGCCACCAGGGCAAAGAGATAGCAGGGTTTGGGAAAGGGGTCCTGCCAGGTGGCGTAGTGGCGCCCGCCGGGCAGCTCGCCTGCTTCCAGGAGATTGCCGTTGGAGAGCAGCACGGGCAGGGCCCGGTCGGCCTCGATGGTGGTGGTGAAACGGCTCATCACATCAGGCCGGTCCGGAAAATAGGTGATCTTGCTGAACCCTTCGGCCTCGCACTGGGTAAAGTAATTGCCCCCCGACTTGTATAATCCCTCCAGGGCGGTGTTCGCCTCCGGCCGAATGCGGGTGGTGATTTCCAGGGCAAAGCCGGCCGGCACCCGCTCAATGGTCAACGACTCTTTTCCCAGCACATAGTCGGCGGCGGCCAGCGGCCGGTTGTCAAGCAGGACGGACAGCAGCTCAAGATCCTTGCCGTCCAGCACCAGCGGCGGATTTTCCCCTTCATTGCCGTTGCGGCGGCAGTTGAGCCGGGAGGTGACAACGGTCTCTCCTTCTGCCAGGGAAAAATGAAGATGCACCGCATCAACCAGATAATCGGGGGCCCGGTAATCACGCCGGTATATGATCTGCGGGGTTTCTGCGCTCATTGTACGGCAATTTCTCCGACCACCGGGATAATCAGCTGCTCGTCCAGCTTCAGATTGCTGAAATCATGGGCGCTGTTGTATTTGCGCACCAGCCACATGGGGAGGTTGAACTCCTCCTGGCACAGACGCCAGATGTTGTCCCCGGCCTTGATGCGGTAAAGGCGCGCCCCTTCAATCGTATAAACGGCAAAAAAATCTTCCTCGATTTCCTTATGATATTCATACCGTTTTTCTTCGAATTCCTCTTTACCGACCTTGGCAAGCTCGATTTTCAGCTTCTGTCCGAGCCTGATCTCCTTGCCGAACGGCAGGCCGTTCAAACTGCGGATGCTGCTGATGGGAACCTTGAGCCAGTCGGCATAGCGGCTAAGGGTCTCGTCAACCTCCACCCGGATGAAACCGATGG
>JACQYM010000250.1 GCA_016208225.1 Deltaproteobacteria bacterium
CGGATCAGGCGATAAAGCCCAGGGCCTATGGGCTTTTGTCGGATTACGCTGCGCTAATCCGACCTACGGCTGGTCTTATTGGTCGTATTGGCCTTGCAGAAACACCGTTTCGCGGGCATGGCCCGCTCCTGCCGCAGGATGATATTGCAACATGGCTATAACTCTGCTGAAGACCAATCAGACCAGCAAGACCAGCCTGACCACTCTTATTGACTGGCAGCCCGCTTAATGGTATGTAGTCCATTGCATATGGATATTGCTTCCCGATCCCTTCAACCGACATACTGCCCCATGAACAGAAAATACATTTTCCCCCTTTGCCTGGTGCTCCTTCTCGCCCTGGCCGGCTGCAGCAAAAGACCCCATTCCACGGATGCCCTTCAAGAGGGGGCCCGGCAGCTTGGCTATGAAGAAATCCTGGTCCTGCTCACGGATAAATCCCTGCACATCGTCAACTGGGATAAATCGGTGGAGGCGGATGTTTCCTTTGCCGGCAGCGGCAAACTGAGCGGCGAAAACAATGTCGGCGAGAAAACCGACGGCAGATGGAAAGTGGAAAAAGACAACACGCTCTGTATCCGCTATGACCAGTGGGCCGAGCGCAGCATGCAGTGCTATGCCGTGTACGAAAAGGATGAGGGCTTCCAGATGTTCCGGGCCGATGGCGGGCTTGAGTCCACTTTTACCGTGACGGGCGGCGGAGAGACCCGGTTCAGCGGGGTCGGCCTGGGCCAGTCCATGCCGGGCAGCAGCAAGGCGGAGGAGTCTGACAGCGCGCCAGTCCGCTCCCAGGTTATTCCCGACACCAATGCCGCTTCCTCTGCCGCGGCAACAGAGACGAAAAGCGACAGCTGGTGGAAATTCAACCTGTTCGGCAAGGACGCCCCGGAGGAGGGCCCGGCAGCGGCCGACTACGTTGCACCGCCCCCCGCCCTTTCCCGGGAAATGACCCATCTGCTGGATGAAAAGGAATGCGTGCACTGCGACCTGACCGGCCAGAACCTGCGCAATGCCAGTCTGAAAAGTGCCGATCTTGAAGAGGCAAACCTCGCCGGCGCCGATCTGACCGGCGCCTTTCTGCCCAATGCCAACCTGAAAAGGGCGAAATTGGCCGGCGCCAAATTATCCGCCGCCAACCTTGAGGGGGCCGATCTCACGGACGCTGATCTTTCCGGGGCAAATCTGGAAGGGGCAAACCTGGAGGATGCCGCCCTTGAGGGGGCAAATCTCAGCCGGGCAAGGCTGGTGGATGCCGTGCTGGTCGGCGCCGTGCTGAAAAACGCCGACCTGGCGCAGGCCAATCTGCACTGGGCGAATCTCACCAAGGCGGATTTAAGCGGGGCGAGCCTGAAAGGCAGCTACCTGGTGAAAACCCTCTTTTTCAAGGCCGACCTGACCAATGCCGATCTCACCGATGCGGTGATCCAGCGGACCAATTTCGACTCCGTACAGGGCTATACGCCGCCGGCCGAATCAGACAGCGGCAAAAAGGAAGAAAAAAAGGACAAACTTTTCGGGTTGTTTTAGAGAATTGCGGATTGCGGAATTCGGATTGCGGATTGAACACCAATGCCCCCACCCGGGTCGCAGGAGCGGGCCATGCCCGATATGAAAGGTGCGGACTAAAGAGATTCATCAGCCATACCGCTATTTTTGCAGCACGGTGTTTTTCCGCCAGTTCGCGTCGTCGCGCTCCGGATATTCCAGCATGTAATGCAGGCCGCGTGATTCCTTGCGGATCATGGCGCTTTTGACGATCAGTTCCGCCACCAGGGCCAGATTGCGCAACTCAATGAGATCCGGGGTCAGCAGGTAGTCCCGGAAGTGCTGGGCCACCTCGGCCAAAATCGGCTGCATGCGCTTGCGCACCAGGATCAGCCTTTTCTCCGAACGCACGATCCCCACATAATTCCACATCAGCCGGCGGATCTGGTCCCAGTTGTGACTGATCAGCACGCATTCCTCGATCCGTTCGGCCTGGCCGGCCGACCAGGCCGTCACCTGCGGGTGCTCGCGCCGCTGCAGTGCCGGCCAGTCACGCTCACACTGCACAAAGGCCTGATGGGCAAAAACAACCGCCTCGAGCAGGGAGTTGCTGGCCAGCCGGTTACCGCCATGCAGCCCGGTGCAGGCGGTTTCGCCGAAGGCAAAGAGATTTTCAATGGAGGTGCGGCCCATGAAGTCGGTCAGCACCCCGCCGCACATGTAATGGGCCGCCGGCACCACCGGAATCGGCTGCCGGGTGATATCGATGCCGTAGGAGAGGCAGGTCCGGTAAATATTGGGAAAGCGTTTTTTCACAAATTCGGCCGGCTTATGGCTGATATCCAGAAAGACATTATCATCGCCGCTGGCCTTCATCTCGCTGTCGATGGCCCTGGCCACCGTATCGCGGGTTGCCAGGTCTCCCCTGCCATCATATTTTGCCATGAAGGCGTTGCCGTTCTTATCGATGAGGCGCGCCCCTTCACCCCGCACCGCTTCGGAAATGAGGAAATTTTTGGCCAGCGGGTGAAACAGGCAGGTGGGATGAAACTGGACAAACTCCAGGTTCGCCACCATGGCCCCGGCCCGGTAGGCCATGGCAATGCCGTCGCCGGTGGCGATATCCGGGTTGGTGGTGAAGAGATACACCTTGCCCGCCCCGCCGGTGCAGAGCAGCGTCACTTTGGCCAGATACGGCGTGATGGAATTGTCCTCCCTGTCCAGGATGTAGGCCCCGAGACAACGGTCCGGGAAGGGCCCGCGCACCGCGATGCCCGCCTTGGAGGCAATGAGCAGGTCCACGGCCAGATGATTTTCCAGCACCGTGATATTATCATCCGCCGCCACCCTGGCCAGCAGCCCCCGTTCAATCTCCCGGCCGGTGAGATCCCGGGCATGGGCGATACGCCGAGCCGAATGGCCCCCTTCCCTGGCCAGATCGAGACGGGCGCTGTCCGCCTCCTCTTTAGTAAAGTTGATGCCGAGGGAGATCAGCTCCCGGATCCGCTCCGGCCCGCTTTCCACCACCAGCCGCACCACCTCTTC
>JACQYM010000206.1 GCA_016208225.1 Deltaproteobacteria bacterium
AGAAAGCGGAAAAGGCACCATATTGATCCACTTTTCCCGCCGTGCAGACCGGCAGCACCTGCGGCCCGCCGCCGGCAACCCGGCCCGCGACCGTGGCCGCGGCGCAGTCGCGGCAGGCGGATTCCCCGTCCGCCGTCACCCGGCCGGAGACGCGCAGCAGCGAAAGCTTCTCGAATTTTTCCCAGATGCGGGAATAGGTGTCGTAGGCCGTGGTGCGCCGCACGCCGCCGGTCTCGCTTGCCGCCGCCATGTACCGGTCGATATAGGCCATGACGTAATGGAGCCGCAGGTCATGGGCCAGGCGGGCCTCGGCGTCGTGATACTCACGGGCGTTCAGGCCGGTGGCGGATTTGAGAAAGGCATGCAGCTTCTCCTCGCCGCACGCCTCTTCGCCGGAAACCAGCTTCTCCATGGCCGTGAGCCGGCCGGAGATGCCGTCCAGCACCGCCACCGCCTCGTTCATCACCCCGGGAATGCCGGTGCCGTTCTGCTTCTGCTTCTCATCGAATTTTTCGTCGCCCGGCGGCGGATAGGGGGTGTTGTACACCGCTGCAAGGGTAGCCGGGTCAGCCGCCTTGCCCGCGTACTGGACAAAATTGGCCGCGGCCGCCTCTTCCAGCAGGCGGCTCACCTGGTGCAGGCCGTCAATGCCGCCGCCCTCCGGGTTGCCGGTGACAAACCGGCCGTTCAGGAAGAAATAGAGTCTGCTGCTGTCCGAGGGTTCGTCCTGCACGTAGATGTCCGGGGAGAGATCGGTGGGGCAGATGCGGATGGCGGCGTCGAACTGGCTGTGGAATTTTTTCTGGAGCGGGGTGTCCAGATCGTGGGTGTCGGCGCCCAGGCAATTGCCTTCCCGGGCCCTGATGATCGCGCCCAGCCGTTCTTCTGCGGCCAGCAGTTCGGCGGCGGCCTTGGCCAGGTTTTCCACCATCTGGCCCATGAAGGAGACGATGGGGATGCGGCTTTCGCCGGCCGCGCCGCCCAGCTTTTCAAGCAGGCCGAACATGGCGCCGATCCGCTGGCGCGGCATCTCGGCCTGAAACGCCTCGGTGAGCAACTGCAGCGAATCCACCACGTTGTATTTCTTGTTGAACCCCTGCAGCTTGCGGTACTGGGCCTCCCGGCCCTTGAATTTCTCCATCCACGGGCTGGAAAAACCGTGTTTCTCCAGGATATCGGTGGACGGCGTCTCAGCCTCCTCCGCCTCCTCCACGGCGCGGGTGAAGCGTTGCAGCTTTTCCGTCGCATCGCCGTACAGGTCATTCAACCCATCGATGATCTCTTTTGAGGCGCCCTCCTGCAGATCGGTCAGGATATTCCGGCCCGAGGATTCGAGCAGGTAGGCCCTGGCCAGCATGCCGGCCTCGTCCGGTTTTTCCTGCAGCCGGCGTTCGAGATAGGGGTCGAAGCGGGGATCGTCGGGCAGGATTTCCTGGCTGGCCAGCTTCTGGCGCTGCGGCTCCGGCAGCTCCTGGTAAATGCGGACCCGCACCCAGCGCTTGAACTCGTCGTAGAGAAACTGCCTGGTCTGGGCCGCGGCGTCGCCGGGCAGGCTTCCGAGCTGTTCGCGGCCGTCCTTGATGGCCTCGCTCAGCTCCTCGCGCACCTGCTCTTCCAGGGCATTTTTCAGGACATTGATATCAAGCTGCACCCCGCCCACGGTGACGACCCGTTCTTCCGCAGCCGCGGGCGGACAGGCAAGAATGAGCAGCAGCATGACAATTCCCCAGCATCGGCAAACGGATAAGCGATGGCGCATCGATTTTCTCTCCCGGTATTTTTCCTTGGTCGGAAAGGTTACTTCTATCGCTCATCGGCTGTTTGGTTGGAAAATTGAATGGGAAAGTGGCCGGCAATGGGGCGGGTATGGGAAATTGACTGGTGAGGCAAAAATCATGAATTCGACTGGCGGGTTGGCGTGAACCCGCCGGAGCCCATAGTACAAATTGGCTAGAACCTGCCGGAGCCCATAGTGCAAATGCTCGTCATTCCGGCATGTTGTTAGCCGGAATCCAGTGTTTATACTCTCCCGCCGGTTTCTGGATGCCGGATCAAGTCAGGCATGACTGTTTTTTGTGTCAGCCGGGACGTAGGAGCGGGCCATGCCCGCGAACTCCGACATCGCGGATATCGCAATCGCGGGCAAGGCCCGCTCCTACGACACGAGACTTTCATTGTTCGGCTGGCATCCTGGGAGGACCTGGATTCCGGCTAAAAACACCCCCGTCAAGCGGTGACTGAACAGAGTGCCGGAATGACGGACCCTTCGAGACGTGATAAACGGTATATCAACAATTGCTTAATCCCTAAGAGATTCGTTTACTTGAATAATGCCTGGTAGGAGGGTTCCGTCAATATATCTTTAAATAACGGGTTGCCCGGTAAATCGGCTTTTGCGGTAGGATCAATGCGGATGGCCTGCCGCAGGTAATCAAGGCAGAATTCCTTATTCCCATGGTGAAGGAAGGCGTGGGCCAGGTCAAAATATCCTGCCTTGTCATCAGGGTGGAAATGGATCGCGTTTTTAAAGGAGTCGATCGCCTCCATGGTTGAACCTGCGGATAAATAGGCGTAACCGAGAGCGTTATAGCCGTTGAACACCTGCGGGTAGATGGTGACGGCTTCCTTGAGCAGGGCAAGCCGTTGTTGATTATCCGTAATCTGATAGCTGGCCAGAATTTTGTGGGAGGCTTTTTGCGTAAGATTCATTTGCCTGCCGGCCTGAATCATGAAATTTTTCATCTCCTGTCTGAGCTGCCGCAGTCTGATATATTCAAACAGGGCCAGCATGGCGAACAAAACGCCGATTGCGGTGACGCATACACCAAGGACAGAAGTTATAACTGAATAATCACTCATGATTTTTCTATAGCAAAAATAAAAAAATCTGAAAAGCCCTTTTATTGAATGGCCATCGTGCCTTTCAGGAACTGCTCGCCGAAGAACTTCATGGAAAAGGTGCCGACGCCCCGGCCGGGCCCCTTCTTGGTGGTGAAATGGCGCTGGAAGATGCGCAGCCGCACCTCATCGGCCAGCACCTGCCGGTTCCAGACGCAGAAGGTGATGCTTCTGTCGTCCTCGTCGAGCCAGATTTTCACCTCGCCGCCCGGCTCCGTGGCCTCAAAGGCATTGGTCACCATGTTGGTGAGCACCCGCTGCAGCAGCGAGCAGTCGGTGACGATTTTCACCTGCGGAACCGCGAGCGGGAAAATGAACAGCTTGCCGATGGCCGCCGGGTGCCCGGCGAAAAAGTTGCGCATCTCCCGCAGCACCTCGATGACCGGGATTTCCTGCAGGGCGACCTGGTAGCTCTGGGCCTTGGTGTGGGAAAGGACGCGCTGGATATCCATCTCCTTTTTGAGCCGCAGCACCAGCTGATGCAGAAGGGATGACAGGTTCGGGTCCGCCATTGAGCAGGAAAGCAGGTCGGCCGTGCCCTGCAGACCGGTCACGATGTTGTTGATATCGTGGAAAAAGACCCGCTCCAGGGCGGCCCAGGTCTGCTGGTTGGTGATGTCCTGCAGGAAGAGCAGCAGAAAACGCTGACCGGCAAAGGTGACGGGATGGGAGCGCACCTGAAAGCAGATCTCGATCTCCTTGCCGTCCTTGCGCAGAGTGGCGGCGCACAGCCGCTCCTCGGGTTTGTCCCGCGCCAGGCTGACCACCATGGCAATGGCCGCGCCGCACGAGGAGCAGAACCGGGTGGTGCCGCAGCCGGCCGGCTCCTCCTGGGCGTGGATGCATTGCAGCGCCTCGCCGGGCCGCAGGCCGAGCAGGCGGTCGGCATCCGAGTAGCCCAGCATCTTCAGCATGTTGTCGTTGACGGTCAGGATCTGGCGATGCTCGTCAAGCACGGCGATGAGACCGGAGAGGGATTTCAGCAGACTGTCGAGAAACGGATTGTCGCTGATGATCCGCAGTTTTTGCTGCAACTCCTCGCGGCTCGCACGTTCCGGCGGGGCATAAAATGTATCCATGGTAATCAAGACTCCGGTTTTCGGTCTGGGCTCCTGCGGGAACTGCAAGGGTGACGGGGAATGGCGAACGGCGCCGCGTTGCATGGCGCGGCGCCTGGTTTACCACCATCATAGGTAGAATTTGCCATTTCTTGCAAGCCAAATTTTGGGAAACGCGGTTCCTCCCGCAGCATGCTGAAATCGTGCGTCCGTCACCCCTGCATGGTTTGAGCGGGGGGCAAGGATAAGTGAAATGAAGTGTTTGCTTGTTGCAGGCACCGCTATATCCTTCGCAGGCCCTACTTGTAGATGACTTTGGAACATAATCGGTATTGATATAAAATCAATTTTATAATAAAATAAGTATGATCTTAAATCAACTTAAGGAGGAGCCGCATGATACCGCCTGTTTCACGACAAGCGTCAATGTTTATTCTGGCGCAACCGCAGCCGGCGTATCGCAGGTTTTTACATACTGCAATCGATTTCGGCGAGCGCCTGATCGGGATCAAGGGTGCCCGTGGCAGCGGCAAAACCACCCTGCTGCTCCAATACGCCACGGACTGCGCGCTCCCCATGGAAAAAATCCTTTATGTCGCCTGTGATCATCCGGCCATGGTGGATGTCAACCTTTATGACCTGGCCCAGACTTTCTACCAGGAAGGCGGCCAGCTTTTACTGATTGACGAGGTGCACAAGGCCAGGGGCTTTGCCGTGGCCTTGAAGGCGATTCGTGACACCTTTGCCCTGCAGGTGATTTTTTCAGGCTCTTCTGCCCTGCGCATCGAATACGAGCTTGCCGACCTGTCCCGCCGGGCGGTGGTTTACGACCTGCCCGTTCTCTCGTTGCGTGAGTTCATGGAAATTGAAACCGGCTCAAGCTTTGCCGCCTGTTCCTTGACGGAAATGATCACGCGACATCAAGCCATAGCGGCGGAGGTTTGCGCCCGTCTGCGGCCGATAGAGTATCTGCAAAAATATCTCCGGCACGGGGCCTACCCCTTCTATCAGGAATCAATCAACAGCTACACCCGGAAATTGCTTGAAGTCATCAACCTCACCATTGATTCCGACCTGTGCGGCCTGTACAACATCGAACCGGTGAAACTCGATAAACTCAAGAAAATTCTCTACATGCTCTGCAGCACTCCCCCTGTCGAATTGAACAAATCCAGGCTCAGCAGCGCAGTGGGGGCGTCCTGGCCAACCCTGTCGAAGTACCTGGAGCGGATGCAGGCCGGCAGCCTGATCCACAGTGTCCGGGCCGGGGTGGGAATGCGCGCCGTCAACAAACCCGACCGGCTGCTGCTGAACAACCCGAATCTTTTTTATGCCTTGTGCGCCGCGCCCAACATCGGGGCAATTCGAGAAACCTTCTTTGTGTCCCAGGTCTCGTACGGGCACCAGGTGCATTACCACGATCAGGGCGATTTTATCGTGGACGATACGTTTGTTTTTGAAATCGGCGGTCCCGGCAAAACCCCCCGGCAACTCGGCCAACAGGCCAACGCCTATGTCGTTGCCGACGACATTGAAACCGGCGCGCCACGGCAAATTCCGCTCTGGGTGTTCGGCATGGGGTATTGACCAGTGGAAGACCCTGCTCATTTTTTCAGGACATAGATCTTGCCGGCAATCCACTGCTATTTTTCCTGGCGGATGTTGTGGTCGCGGCAGGCGGCGACAATAAAGCCGTTGTCCGCGGCCAGCCGTTCGATGTAGGCCGCGGACTGGGCATAGCGGCCGGAGCTGCGCAGCCGGTAGTCGTCTTCATTTTCCGCCAGTTCGATGGAAAAGACGAGGCAGGCGTTTGGGGCGGCGCTGTGGCTGACGGCGGCAAGGATCTCCTCGAGTTTCCCCACATAGATGAAGACGTCGGCCGCGATGAAGAGATCGAACTGCTCATCGCACCCCTGCAGGAAGGCGGTGATATCCTGCCGGATGAGCCGGTCGTAGATCTCTTTTTCCCTGGCCTGGGCCAGCATGTTGGCGGACAGATCAATGCCGGTGAAATGGTCGGCCAGGTCGCGGCAGGGGCGGCCGGACAGGCCGGTGCCGCAGCCGAGATCAATGGCGCGGTGAAAGCGGCAGCCGCTGCCCATGGTTTCCCGCAGCAGCAGGCTGAGGGCCGCCGGCACGGCATAGCCGAGTTTGCCCTCCAGATGCCGATCAAAGCTTGCGGCATAGAGATCAAAGGTGTTTTCCACATACTGGGCCGGCGCCGTTGCCGTGGTTTCGCCGGAAAAGGCGGCCAGCATGTGCCGGGCCGCGCCATGGTCCGGCGCCAGGGCCAGGAGCCGGCGCAGGCACTGTGCCGCCTCGGCGGTTCTCTCCGCGCTGCCGTAGACGCCGGCCAGGTTGTAGAGGGTGTTGACGTCTCCGGGCTGCAGGGCCAGGGCCTTCTGCAGGCAGTCGATGGCCGCCTCGGTTTTCCCCTGCCTGCTGTAAATGACGCCGAGGTTGTTCAAGGCCAGCGGATAGCGCGGTTCAAGCTGCAGCGCCTGTTTGACCGCCGCCTCCGCTTCGGCGAGCTGCCCCTGCAGGCAGAGGACCTTGCCCAGGTTGCCCAGGGCCTTGGGGTTGGCCGGCTCCAGGCCGAGCACCCGGCGGAAGGAGTCAGCCGCCGCGGTAAGCTCGCCTTTCGCCTCCTGCACCGCGCCCAGATTCAACAGCAGCTGGGGGTCTGCCGGGGCCCGCTCCAGTGCCCTGCGGCAGCACGCCTCCGCCTCGTCAAAGCGCTGCCGGTCCTTGTAGAGAATGGCCAGGTTGCCCAGCACCCTGGGGTTGTCCGGCAGGAGCGCCAGGACCTGGAGGTATTTTTCCTCGGCCCGGGCCGGCTCATTCTGCTGGTGCAGCTGCACCGCTTCCATGAACAGGGTCTGCGGATCAGCCGGGCTCGCGGCCCGGTCGTTGTGCTCGTTGTGTGTCATTGCCTCGGACCGTACTCAGTAATGAACCAGGAGTCAAGAAGACAGAATTCAGGGGCCGGCAGGGGGAAATCGGAAACCGCGCCTGTTGCCGGTCGGCGAATTGCATCCGCTATTCTTGATTCTGTCTCCTGAATTCTTTGATCCCCGTGTAATGGCCTGCCAAACATCAGCCGCAGCCTCGTCGGTAACTTGCGGGTTCCATTACTTTATTTAGCAAATTCTGCCTGTTATGCAACTATTTACTTGGTCTTTGTTTTCTTTTAATGGTAAAAATAAAGCTCACGGTCCTCAGGTGTGAATACGGCTGTTCTCTTTAAAACTTGAGTATTCCCTCAATTGTGATCATGGGCGGAATGCTCGTCAGCGTTTGGTGGGTTGCCCAATGTTAGATTCCTTGCTCTCTCCGAAAAGTGTGGCGGTCATCGGTGCATCCCGGACCCCGGGAAAGGTGGGCCATGATATCCTGGCCAATTTGATCAGCGGCGGTTTTGCCGGGCCGGTGATTCCGGTTAATCCCTCGGCCGACGAGGTGCTGGTCCGCAAATGGTAGCCCAGTCTGCGGCAATACGGCAAGGAGGTGGAGCTTCCCGTCATTGTCGTGCCCCGGGACCATGTGGAAAATGCGGTACGGGATGCGCTCGATGCCGGCTGCAGCGGCATCATCGTTATTTCCGCGGGCTTCAAGGAGACCGGGGAAGAGGGGGCGCTGCTTGAGAAAAAA
>JACQYM010000207.1 GCA_016208225.1 Deltaproteobacteria bacterium
TGGGAGTGGACGGTTTCCGGCCGCGCCTGCACGATATAGAGCTTGCCGGTGCCGACCTTCACGCCGTCGCCGTCCTTGGCCCACTCAATGTCCATGGCCTTACCGTAATGATCTTCGATGATGCAGGCCCATTTGGCCAGCTGCACGATCTCATCGTCATTGATCACATAGCGTCCCCGTTCCAACGGGGTGGTATCAATGTTTTTGACAGGCTCCGCGGTACTCGGGTCATTGTCATAGATCATCTTCATCTCTTTGCTGCCGAGCCGCCTGCCGACAATGGGCTTTTTGCCCTGTTTCAGGGTCGGCTTGAATACATAAAATTCATCCGGGTTCACCGCCCCCTGCACCACGTTTTCGCCAAGGCCAAGGGCGCCGGTGATGAAAACGGCATCCTGGAAACCGCTTTCAGTATCGATGGAGAACATGACCCCGGAAGAGGCGGAATCACTGCGCACCATTTTCTGGACCGTGATGGACAGATAGACATCAAACTGCCCGAACCCTTTATCGTGCCGATAGGAGATGGCCCGGTTGGTAAAAAGGCTGGCAAAACATTTCCGGCAGTTTTCGATGAGATTATCGTAGCCGTGAATATTGAGATAGGTCTCCTGCTGGCCGGCAAACGAGGCGTCGGGCAGGTCCTCGGCCGTGGCGGAGGAACGGACGGCCACATCGACATTTTTCCCGTACTCCGCCTCCATTTTCTGATAGGAGGCGATGATTTCCCGCCGCAGCTCATCGGGAAACTCAGCATGCCTGATGATATTTCTTACCTTTTCCCCGCGTTCGGAAAGATTTTTCATGTCATGGGTATCAAGATCGGACAGAACGTCCCTGATGGCAGCCTCAATACCTGCTTTTTCCAGAAGATACCGGTAGGCATAGGCGGTAATGGCAAAACCGTGGGGCACGGCAACCCCTTTTGAGGTAAGTTTCTGATACATCTCACCCAGGGATGCATTTTTGCCGCCGACCATCGGCACATCTTCAATGCCGATATCATCAAACCAGAGAATAAAGGCTGTATCGTGAGTTTCTCCCATCTTTCTTACTCCTTCAGAAGTTGACGTGATTTAGAACCTAAAGATAATGAATTAATAATTTTATTTTAAAACGGCTCAATATAATCCTCTATATTAGCTAATCTCAGGAGCATGGTCAACAGAGAATGTCCTGTTAGGAAATGCGCAGCCCGCGCCGATAACCGGTTGAAAAGATTTAGGAGACGTTATGACCGGGCGAGCCTTTCGATGCTTTCCTGCATCCTGTCAATCAGTTTGTCAAGCTCCGGCTTGGTGACCTGGTCATCGGCGCCCACCGCCTCGCCTTTCCGGCGCAGGGCGTCGGTAATCATCGAGGAAAAAAGGATGAGCGGAATTTTTTTGTACGCAGGCTGCTGTTTGACCCGCATGCAAAAATGATGGCCGTCCATGCGCGGCATTTCAATGTCGGAAATAATGGCCAGGATCTTTTGCTCCACCTCGCCCTTTTGCCGCAGCTCTTCGAGGAATTCAAAGGCAGCCTGTCCGTCAGGCTTGGGAATCACCTTGAAACCGGCACGCTGCAGGGTATTGGTCAACTGCATCAGCACCACCCTGGAATCATCGACGACCAGCACCGACCTGTCATATTTCTGCTCGATTTCATGCGCGGATTTTTCATCGCGGCTCGATTTCACCACCATGGACGGATCAATGGAGCCTACTATTCTTTCAAAATCGACCATCTGGATAATAAGATCATCCACCTGACAGATCCCGGTGATGCTCTGGCTGGAAGCAATCAGTTCCGGAGGCGGAGAAATCTGGGACCAGGAGATGCGATACACCTTATCCACGCCGTGGGTAATGAAACCGAACGCCTTGCCGTTTAAATCAGCCACGATGACCACCCACTTGCGGTCCCCCTCTGCTTTCTCTTCGGTCTGATAGGAAAACCAATTGCAGAGATCAATGAGCGATATTACATTGTTGCGGAGAAGAAACGCCCCCTTGACATAGGATGCGCTGTTTGCCAGTTCAGTAATATTTTCAGGGTATGCGACCAGTTCTTTCACCTTTGCCGCATTAATGCCATAGGTGTTTTTATGATGCTCTTTCGTGACCGGGTCAATCCACTCAAGATAAAAGGTGATAACTTCCAGTTCGTTGGTGCCGACTTCAAGTAAGATATTGCTCTTTGATTGCTGGGCCATGAGGGCTGCTCCGCTCCTGTTGGATGAATGGGTTGTCAAGCACAAACACAATATGGACCGCGCCTTGCCGGGACAGGCGCCGACTTATGAGTATCTTGAAAATCAGGCAGCTGGTTTGCGGACAAGCCGCAGTGGCAAATAAAAAGTACCCAAAGGGTACATATCAGGCATGTGGGCACTTTTAGCTTCGAATGCGGCACAGTCAACGGCCATGGGGACATGTTTTCAGGATGCCCTGCGGTTGAAGGGACTTCCATCTGCCGGATGGTAGTTTATTATAGAACAATTTTTTTTATAATTTCCAGAAGCTTTTTGCAGAGATGAGCAGAGACTTGTCTTCCCCTGGTCTCTATGCTATGTTTGATGGTCGCAAAAACTCCGATCTGCTGCGTTGCAGGTTTTGGTGCGACGGGATAGAGCCTTTCGCAATATCAGGCTAACCGCCATTCCCGTCACGGCACGTGACCTGAAATGACGTCATTCCGGCAGGGTGTTGCGCCGGATGCCGGATAAAACACCTCCGGCATGACGAAAAAAAATGAACCTCTCATTTTGCAAGAGGCTCGGATAGTTACGAATATTTAAAGAAAGGAGCCCGTCCCAGGTTACCCTGAAGGAAGGGATTGAAAAATTCCTGACGGCGGAAGTGCCGGAGATATCCGCCGTTGAAGCGGTCTGATCCCTGCTTCTGATCCCTTACTTATGATATTTAGTCCCCGCCTTGATGCTGTAAGCGCGGTAGAGCTGTTCCAGCAGGATGAGGCGGGCCATCTCGTGGGTGAAGGTCATTCTGGAAAGGCTGAGCAGCAGGTCCGCTCTTGCCGGGACGGCAGGGGAAGGCCCTGCTGCCCCGCCAATGACAAACGAGACCACCTGCCTCCCCTGCATTTCCCAGTCCGCCACACTCCTGGCCAGCTCTTCGGAACTGAGCTGCCGCCCGCCCGGATCAAGCACCACCAGATAGGCTGATCTGCTGCAGCCTGCCAGCAGCTGTTCCCCTTCCAGCAGAACGGCGCGCGCCTCATCCTTTGCCGCAGAGCCGTCTTTGACAATTTTTATGTCGATCCTCACATGATGACTGAGACGTTCACAGAAGTCATCCATCCCTTTTTTCAGGTACGCCTCCCTGGTTTTCCCCGGAAACACCAGCTCCAGCCGCATTACCTGCCTTCTTTCGCCTGTAAAAGGACGGAGAGGATTTCACAGAATTTTTCATACCCGACAGTCGCCTTGATGCCGGGACAGGACGTGCTGATCGCCTGAAAATTGCCGGCATCCTGCAGAATGCTGGGATGCAGGGGCCACTGGCTGCAGCGCCATGGTTTCCCGGGATGCACCGTGCAGCCCTGATTATAGAAAATGCAATGGCCGTCTACAATTTTCATCTGGATAACGTTACCGGTAACCCGCAGATATTTTTCCCTTACCTCCTGTTCCGACATGCCGAGATAATGCACCATCCTTGGCAGGTCATCGCCGGTAAGGGATACGGTTGTTTCACCCTGGCAGCAGTAACCGCATTGCCGGCACTCAAAAATCTGCTCTTCCATGTTCCTTCCTTATCTGTGAATTCAACTCTCTGAATTTATGTACTATGTTGAATTTGTATAGTTTTACCATCATTACTTCACTGATACGCCCCTGTTCCGCTTCCCCAGCCTCCCGCCTCCAGCCTTCTGCCTTTTGCCTTTTGCCTTCTGCCTCCTGCCTTTTGCCTTTTGCCTCCTGCCCCTTACAACCACCTACGCATTGCCGGTTACCTCCCCGAAAAGGGCAATATCAATGCCATGTTTTGCGGTAATTTTTTCCCACATTATTTCAGGGGCTATGGTAAATACATCATCATATGTCGCGGGCAGGGTCAACCAGCCATCCCGGGCCAGTTCAGCTTCAAGCTGGCCCGGCCCCCAGCCGGAATAGCCGAGCAAAAAGCGGTAATGCCGCGGCCCCCTGCGGCGTGCGATATCATACAGGATCTGCGGATCCCTTGACAGGTGCACATCCTTATTGATTTCGAGAAACTGATGTGTATGATATTCACTTGAATGCAGAATGAAAACAGCTTCCATGTCGACCGGGCCTCCCAGGTAGAGCGGAGGAAGGACGATGTCCGGGGCAGGAAGATCCATGCTTTCATACAGGGCCGCCAGGGACACATCCTCCACCGGATGGTTTACCACCACCCCCATGGCCCCCTGTTCGGGAGTATGGGAGCACATATAGATGACCTTGCGGGCGAAGCGCGGATCAGGCATCTGGGGCGTGGCGATAAGGAAATATCCCGCCAGACTCTGGATGGTAACTTCCATAAAATTACCCCTTACAAAAATGGCTTCGTCAAAAAAATAGTTTTTGCGGAAACCATGCCCCGCAGCTTATCAGACAAAAAAAGTGTGTCAAGTGCCTGCCGCAACCGCCCCGAAAAATTTCGCAACGCTATGCAATAAAAGGAACACCATGACATTAGATATAACCAACGAACTCAACAAAGTCATTGCATCCGATCACCACGATCCCTTCCTGGTGCTTGGTGTTCATGTACTGGAGCATGACCCCAACTCTGCCGTTATCCGCGCCTTTCTTCCCCTGGCTGAATCGGTGCGGCTTGTTTTGGAGGATGAAAAACGGGACATGTACAAGATGCGGGAAGAGGGGCTGTTTGAGATTGTCGTTCCCGACTACGTGGTCCCTTTCAAGTATTCTTTTGAAGTAACCTGCTACAACAACGTTATCCGCTCCTATATCGATCCGTATCAGTTTCTGCCGCAGCTTTCAGAGTATGACCGCCATCTCTTCAACCACGGCACCCATTATTATCTCTACGAAAAAATGGGCGCCCGGCCCGCCATCATCAACGGCATTGAAGGAACGATTTTCCGCGTCTGGGCGCCGGCGGCCCGGCGGGTCAGCGTCATCGGCAATTTCAATTACTGGGACGGCAGGGTGCACCAGATGCGGGTGCTTGGCTCCTCCGGCATCTGGGAGCTGTTCATCCCCGGCATCCAGCAGGGGGAAATCTACAAATACGAAATACGCACCCCCACCAATGATATCCTGGAAAAGGCTGACCCCTTTCAATTCTTTGCCGAATTGCGCCCGAAAAGCGCTTCCATTGTCTGGGAACTCGACCACTATACCTGGCAGGATCAGCAGTGGCTTGAAAAAAGGCGGCGCACGAAATTTTATGACCAGCCGGTTTCCGTCTATGAAATGCATCTGGGGTCATGGCAGCGGGATCCTTCCAACCCGGAAAGAAACCTTTCCTTCCGGGAACTGAGCACCAGCCTGATCCCGTATGTCAAAAAGATGGGATTTACCCACATTGAACTCATGCCGGTGATGGAGCATCCCTTTGATGAATCCTGGGGGTACCAGACCACCGGTTACTTTGCGGTCACCAGCAGATTCGGCACACCCCAGGATTTCATGAACTTTGTCGACCTCTGCCACCAGAACGATATCGGCGTCATCCTTGACTGGGTGCCGTCCCACTTCCCCACCGACGGACACAGTCTGGGCCGGTTTGACGGCACCGCCCTGTATGAGCATGAAGATCCCAGACAGGGGTCCCATCCGGAATGGCGGACATTGATCTTCAACTATGCCCGCCGGGAGGTGAGTAATTTCCTCATTGCCGGCGCCCTCTTCTGGCTTGACAAATTCCATGTGGACGGCATACGCGTCGACGCCGTGGCCTCCATGCTCTATCTGGATTACGGCAGAAAGGACAACAACTGGATCCCGAACCCATACGGGGGCAAGGAAAATCTTGATGCCATCGAATTCATTAAACATCTCAATACCATTGTCTACCAGCGTTTCCCGGATGTGGCCATGATTGCCGAGGAGTCAACAAGCTTCTACGGCGTTTCCAAACCGACCGATGTCGGCGGTCTCGGATTCGGCTACAAATGGAATATGGGATGGATGAACGATATGCTCGACTATTTCAGCCGTGATCCCCTGTACCGCAAATTCCATCACAACAACCTGACCTTTTCCCTGCTCTATGCCTTCTCCGAGAACTTCATCCTCCCCCTTTCCCACGACGAGGTCGTGCACGGCAAGGGTTCGCTCCTCTCCCGGATGCCGGGCGACCGTTGGCAGCAGTTCGCCAACCTCCGGCTTCTGATGGCCTATTTCTGGACCCATCCCGGCAAGAAACTCCTCTTCATGGGCACGGAGCTGTGCCGGCCCTGTGGGAGGTGGATTTCGCCTATTCCGGCTTCCGATGGATGGACTTCAAGGATGTGGACCATTCCATCATTTCCTTCGCCCGTTTCGGCAAGAACCCTGCTGATCATGTCGTCTGCCTGCTCAACATGACGCCGGAGGTGCATTATGATTACAAAATCGGCGTTCCGGAACTGGTTGATTATAAAGAAATTTTCTCCTCGGATACGAGTTCGTTCGGCGGCAGCGACGTACACAACCCGGATATCAAGATTCCGGTAGCTGAACCGTTCGGCGAGGCCCCTTTCCACATCAAGGTCACCGTGCCGCCTCTGGCCGGCATTCTCTACCAGCCGGTGCGAAAATAGGGGGCGTCATGGCAAAATCCCTGCAGCCTCCGGGCGATAAGATGAAAAAGGTGCTTTGCTGGGTGAGTGAGGAACTGGAGCAGCATCCGCAAAAAAAGAGAAAAGAGGTCTTCCGGGAGGCCCAGGTCCGTTTTGACCTCTCCCCGCTGGAATGCGAGTTTCTCAATACGCATTTTGCCGGGGACGAGAGCTGCGGCGGATGATGGGCGGCTACTGATTTTCTTTTTTCACCAGGGTGGGTATCTTGAGATACTCCACCCCTTCCTTGGCCAGCATTTTTTCCTCGGCAGGAGTCACCACCCCCCGGATATTTCTGGCCTCCTCGACGCCGTAATGCATCTTCAAGGTTTTCCGGGCAAATTCGGCGCCCACATCCTCAAATTTTTTTTCGACAAACTCCTGCAGGATGCGGATGGCCTGCTCCGCGGCAGCGGCAATCGGGGCGGTGTCGCCATCCGCCTCCCCGGGCCGCAGGGCAGCGCAGGTTCCCGCATTCTTTTTACGGTATGCCACCGGTGACAATATTTTGCGCAGGCAGTTTCTCCCCCCGCACTGCGGGCAGCTGAGCAGCCCCTCTCTTTCCTGGCTGACATAGTCCGCATGGTCCTTGAACCAGCCCTCAAAACAAAAACCACAGGCGCATGCAAGATCAAAGACAATCATTGGTTCAACCATGCTTCATACCGGCCGGCCAGGGCGGGCCAGGAAAAGCGCTCCGTCAGCTGCCGGGCGGCAAGGGTATCCAGCCGTTTTTGCTTTGACCCGGCGACCAGATGCTGCAATAAGTTCTCGTCTTCATACAGGAAATCGGCAGGAAAAAGCTCCGGATAGGAGAGCCGGTTCGGCAGCAGCGGGCGGCAGCCGGCCCGCACCGCCTCGATCACCGACATGCCGTAAAACTCATGGCTGGCGGTGGAGACGACAAGGGTTCCCCGGCGCAGCCACTGGTAATATTTTTCTCTGTCCGGCTCAAAGCCCATGTGGAGCAGGCGTGGCCCCAGCATGGCGCGGATTTCGTCGAAAATGCCCGGTTGTTGGCCGAAAGACTGGCCGAGGACAATCAGCTGATACTCGACCTGCAACTCACGTAACTGAAAAAGGGTCCGGAAAAAGAAATCCGGATTTTTGTCATACTCCCAGCGGTGATTCCAGACAATGACCGGCACGCCGTCTCCGGCAGGACCGGCGCAGGCCGCTTGATCCAGTCCGGCAAACTCAACGCCGGGATAAAGAACAGTCGATTTGCGCCGCAGTTCGCCGACGCGATCCATTTTCATATCCGGAATCTTTTTTACAATTTCCTCGCACCCTGCAAAAAATGATTCCATGTTGTACCTGGAATTAAATGCTACCCGGTCGGAGGCCAGGGCGCTCAGGAAATTGGTCACGGCAAAATGCAGATCGCGCTCGTGTTCAACCTGCACCGGATAGGCAAACTGATTTTCATGAAAATAGGTCAGCAGCGGCACTTCGCGCAGCCAGCGCGGCCCGAGACCGCGCAGGGCCGCAACATCGACAAAGGTTGAGCAGAGTACCGTATCATATTTCGCTGTTGTCCGCAGCAGCTCGGCAAAATAGGGCGCGGCGAAGCGCATCCGCCACTTCCACTTTCTTGCCGGCAGGGAAAGGAGGTGGAAAGAACAGGGCAGATGTTTCTGCAGGCCGGCCAGAAAGCTCTGGTGGGACCCGCCGAAATAGGGTTCCAGAACGAGAATGTTCCGCCTGCCCAACTACGCTTCTCCCAGGGTCTCCATCGCCTGTCTGAAGGCGGCCCCGGAACGGCTGATCACATCATCATCCACGCAGAAGGCGAGCCGGATATACCCAGGGCTGCCGAAGCCGCGTCCCGGCACGGCAAGTATCTTATATTTCTGCAGATGGGCGACAAATTGCACATCATCGGCAATCGGCGTCTTCGGAAAAATATAAAAGGCGCCCTTGGGCGGCGTGAACGCAAGACCGCAGCCGGTAAGGATATCGCAGAAGATCTGCCGGCGCCGCGCATAGACCGAGGTATCGACCTTCACCCCCTGCAGCTCGGCGACCACCCGCTGCATGAGCGCCGGGGCATTGACAAAGCCGAGGATGCGGTTGGCCAGGGTCAGGGCGGCCAGCAGCCCGGTCTTTTCAATGATGTCAGGATGCACGGCAATATAGCCGATCCGCTCTCCGGGCAGGGAGAGGTCTTTGGAGTAGCTCGAGACGATGATGCTGTTGCGGTAACTCCGGAAAACAGCCGGCACCTGATGATCATCATAGATGATTTTGCGGTACGGCTCATCACTGAGCAGAAAGATGGCGGAGCCGTATTTTTCCTGGCAGCCGGACAGCACTTCCCCCAGCTTCTGCAGATCCGCCGCCGGATAAATCTGGCCGGTCGGATTATTGGGACTGTTGATGATGACAGCCTTGGTTTTCGCGGTGATCGAGGCACTGATCGCCTCCAGATCGAGGTTGAAATCATCCCTGGTCGGCACCACCACGCTTCTGCCGCCGTGATTGTCGATATAAAACTTGTACTCAACAAAAAACGGGGCCAGGATGATGACCTCCTCATCCGGGTTCAGGATCGATTTCAACACGACATTCAAGGCCCCGGCCGCGCCGCAGGTCATCAGAATTTCCTCTGCCGCCACCCGCAACTCTTTTTTTAATTTCGCGCCCTCTTCAAACATCCGCCGGATCCAGGAAGAGGAGGTGGCAAATTCATTCATTTTTTTGGATATGGCCATGGGATAAAGGTCCTTCACATGTTAAATTCCGTTATTTCGCCATAGAGAGTACAGAGCCCCCGAGAAATCCTGGCATTATCAACTTTGACAAAATGCTTTGTAATAAAAAAATATTTCTCTGTGATCTCCGTGGGCTCTGTGGTGAACACTGTTCAACTGAATTTTTTCTTAAAATATTGATATGCCGCATTGATCTCTTTCATCTTTTCCTCGGCAACCCCCTTGAATTCCTCGCCGAGATGAGCGACCTTGTCCGGGTGGTATTTCATGCTCAGCTTGCGATAGGCCTGTTTGATCTCGACGAAATCCACGCCGTCCTGCAGACCCAGCACCTCATAATAGTGCTGCTCCACATTGACCGTGGTCTGCTGTCTGTACACATACCGGCTCTGAATGGTCTGGAAATCGTACTGGAAGATGCCGAGAAATTCGGCAATTTTTCTGGCCAGCTCAAGTTCCTGGTCCGTGACCCGCTCATTGGCGAAAAAGACCTGGAATACAAGTTCCACCAGGATGAGGCGCGGCTCATAGGCAAACGAACTCTTGAACTGGGCGAGCAGGGTTTCCAGTGAATCGGGATTATGGGTCGCATCGCGGATCAGTTCATTAACCCAGAACATGCAGCTCCTCCCGGGTGATCTTGCCGTCAATCTGGGCGACTTTCACCAGGATATGAACGAGCAGCGAGACGAAATTATTGCGGGCCTCGGTCTGGCCCTGCTCATATTGGCTCACCCGGCGCTTGATATAGAAGGAGAATGCCCAGAAACCGGCAATCATTGCCAGGAAAAGCAGCAGCCCGCCGGCCAGCAGCATGCCGATCACATCGATCAGCAGCGGCGCCCCGCCCAGGGCGAGAAGGATGAGGGCGATTACCAGCAGGCAGCCGCCGCAGCCGGGTCGATTGTGGTACTGGTACTGGTATCTCATGAATCGTTCTCTGCAAACAATGCCTCGACGAACTCGTCGGCATCAAAATCCCGCAGATCGCTCATCTGTTCCCCGATGCCGATGAAACGGATGGGGATGTTGAACTCGCGGCAGATATTGACGACAATGCCGCCCTTGGCGGTGCCGTCAAGTTTGGTCAGGGTAAGTCCGGTGACATCAACCGCCTCGCCGAAAAGCCTCGCCTGGGAAATGCCGTTCTGGCCGGTGGTGGCGTCAATGACCAGCATCACCTCATGGGGGGCGCCGGGCAGCTTCTTTTCCATGACCCGCTTGATCTTCTTCAGTTCCTCCATCAGGTTGACCTTGGTATGCAGGCGGCCGGCCGTGTCCACAATGACCACATCGATTTTCTTTTTTCTGGCGTGGTCCAGGGCGTCAAATACCACGGCCGACGGATCGGCCCCTGACTGCTGGCTGATGACCGGCACGCCGATCCGCTCACCCCAGATCTGCAGCTGTTCCACTGCCGCGGCCCGGAAGGTATCTCCGGCCACCAGCATGACGGATTGACCGGATTGCAGAAATTTATGGGCCATCTTGCCGATGGTGGTGGTCTTGCCCACGCCGTTAACCCCGACCACCATGATGACAAAGGGCCCCTCCTGCGGCAGGACCAGCTCGGCCGGTCGATCGGAACTGTGGATGAAACCGGCGATTTTTTCCTTCAGCACCTTTTTTAAGGCCTGCGGGTCGCTCAGTTCATTGCGCTTCAGCTTTTCCCTGGCGTTTTCCATCAGTTCGTGGGTGGTGGCGACGCCAAGATCGGCGGTGATGAGAATCTCTTCCAGGTCATCAAGCAGCTCCGGATCAATTGTTTTTTTCCCGAGAAACAGCTCGTCCACCCGGCTGACAAAGGAATCCCTCGTCTTGCTCAGCCGTTGTTTCAACCGGCTGAAAAGGACCCGCACGTCCTCCGTCAGAAAACTGGGATTTTTTGACGCGGGAGTCTCCGGCCCTTCCTCCCGCACCGGTGCAGGCAATGTCTCCCCGGCCTTCGCATCAGCAGGGGTGACCGGCATGGTTGCAGGAGGAGCAACGATCGTTGCCCCGGCTTCCGCCGCAGGGGTGCTGACCTTTTCGTCCTGTATGATCTCCTCGGCAACCGGTTCTTCTTTTTTGCCGATTCCCAGCTTTTTTTTAAACCAGCCCAGCATGCAAGACCTCGTAGTGG
>JACQYM010000025.1 GCA_016208225.1 Deltaproteobacteria bacterium
TGTTGGGTTACGGCCAAACAACGGCCTAACCCAACCTACGATCCTTGATATTCCGGAAGAGCAATCCTGAACCTGGCACCATGGAACATCAATTGCTTCGTATTTTCCGTAGGTTGGGTTAGCGAAGTGTAACCCTACGCCAAAGGAGCCTCTGCTGTTGGGTTACGGCCAAACAACGGCCTAACCCAACCTACGATCTGGGCCTTGATATTCCGGAAGAGCAATCCTGAACCTGGCACCATGGAACATCGATTGCTTCGTATTTTCCGTAGGTTGGGTTAGCGAAGCGTAACCCAACGCCAAACGCATGCGGATAAGGCCTTTTCCGTCTCCGGTCGGCGTGCGTCAGGCCCCCGCGCCCCTCTTATTCACACCATGATACACGTGCACCATCCACACCGTGGCAAAGATCGGCATGAACAGATTGACCACCGGCACCAGGGTCAGCAGGGTGATGACGAAACCGCCGCCGTAAACCGCCTTGCGGTGACGGCGCGCGAGATCGCCCGCTGCCGGCTTGCCGAGATGGTAGCCGGCGGCGGCAATAAAGAACTCCCGGCCGAGCAGGTAGCTGTTCAGCACAATCGAGACGAGAAATCCGATGCCGAAGAAGTAGAGCGGCAGCACGAGGAGATTCAGGAAGAGGGCCCGCAGGGTGAAGCGGATATCATGGCCCAGGTCGGCCCAGAAACGGGGTTCGTCGCTGCGCACCTTATCAGGATAATATGCCTTTTCCACCCGCTGGATAATCGTTTCCTGAAAGATGCCGGCGATCAGCACGATCAGCACGGGCAGCATAAACCAGCCGCCGACGCCGGTGACGATCCCCGCCACCCAGTTGACCAGGGTATCGAGCCAGCCGGTCTGCAGGTTGACCAGGCGGGCCGTGCTCCAGGTGATGCCGGCCACGACCAGGAACACGACCGCCGCCGCCAGGGCGGCGCAGACCAGCATCAGCCCCATGAGACGGGCCCTGTTCAATGAATCGATGGTTTTGGCAAAGGGATACATGAGGGCAGGCGCGTCACGGATGCGGAGGAGCGGTACAACTGGTCGGGAAACCGGGGAATCTCATCGGCCCCGCCGCTTCAGCATGGAGGGATGGGACCGGTAGGGAGAAGGCGATTTCGCCCCTTCGAGCATGTTGCGCAACTGCCGCAGCTCTTCGTTGGCCTCGCGCAGTTTCGCCTCGATGGCTTCCTGCGCACTGAAAGGCGCCTCGGCCAGCTGCGCTTCAAGCAAGTGCACCTTCTGCTGGGCACGGTACAGGTCCAGGGCAAGCAATTTGATCGACATGAAATCATTGTCCTCCAAAATGCATCAGTACACGAAAATGGCAGAAAACCGTAGCTTTAATTTATTCTGCCGCGGCAGCGGGCCTCCCTTTGCTCGCGAAAAACAAATGGATTCCGGGTCGCGCTTCGCTTGCCCGGAAATGACGTCCTTCCTGGTGGCATGTGCGAATAACAATCGAGCAATCATGACTCCCCCACACCACCCCGACCACAAGTTCAAACCGGCAGAATGCGGTAAAGGACCGCGGCGATCACCATGCAGGTGGGGATGGTGAGGATCCAGGCCATGACAATATTGCCGACAAGCCCCCATTTCACCGCATAGATCCCCTTGGTGCTGCCGACCCCCATGATCGAGGTGGAGATAATATGGGTGGTGCTGATGGGGATGCCGAAATGGGAGGCCCCGAGAATGACGACGGCGGCCGAGGTTTCGGCGGCGAAGCCGTGCACCGGTTTCAGCTTGATCATTTTATTGCCCATGGTGCGGATGATCCGCCACCCGCCTGCCATGGTGCCGAGCCCCATGGTCATCGCACACCCCAGGACAACCCAGAAAGGCACTTCAAACGTGGGCAGGGCATGGAAACTCACCAGGGACAGGGTAATAATCCCCATGGTTTTCTGGGCGTCGTTCGTCCCGTGACTTAACGCCATGACCCCTGAAGAGACCAGCTGCATTTTCTTGAAATACCTGTTCACCGAACTTGGTTTTGCCTTGGAAAAGATCCACAGAATCGACACCATGCAGACAAAACCAAAGACCAGACCGATAAGCGGCGAAGTGATCATCGGCAGCAGCACTTTGGTGGCGACGCCTTCGATCTTGACGACTTCATAGCCGGCCTTCGATATGCCCGCCCCCATGAGCCCCCCTATCAAGGCATGGGAAGAACTGGAGGGGATGCCGTAATACCAGGTGATCAGATTCCAGATGACCGCCGACAGCAGCGCGCAGAGAATGACGCCCTGCGTCACGCTTGCAGTTTCAATGATTCCCTTGCCGACGGTGGCGGCAACGTGGGTGCCGAAAAAAGCCCCGGCGATATTGAGCACCCCGGCATACACGATCGCCGTGCGGGCACTCAGCACCTTTGTTGAAACAACAGTGGCGATGGCATTGGCTGAATCGTGAAACCCGTTAATATATTCAAAGACGAGCGCGGTAATGATAACGAGAACAAGTAAGGTTGTACCCATTTATTTTTTCATTCCTTTTTCCAGAAAGCAATTCATGATCTGCCACAAATCGTTCATTTTGGAAAAATGAGTTTAATCGATCAGCTATGCTTCAGAACGATATTGACAATCAGGTCGGAAATCGCCGAACACATATCCAGGGCATTTTCAATGCCCTTGTAAATATCTCTCAATTTAAGCACGGACAACGCATCATATTTTCCTGAAAAAATCTCTTCCGTGGCCGTGAAAAGAATCTCGTCGCCGCGATTTTCAATATCCTTAATCTTATAGTTGCGTTCCGTTACATCTTTTAAATGCGGATTTTTTTTCAGCGTTGATATGAGCGCTCGCAGCTCTTCCGTTGATTTGATCAGAATTTCAGCCTGTTTTTTTACGATATCGTTATACGAATCGATCTTGTATATCCGCAGGTTGACGCAGGCTTTCAGAATTACCTTGGTACTCCTGTAAAGATAGAGGGATATCAGCTGGATATCCTCCCGGTCGATGGGGGTGATGAAGGAGGCGTTGAGGAGCGCAAGACTGCCTTGCAACGCTTCCGTCGCTCGTCTTTTATAGGTCCTGGCATGAATGAGATACTCTTCCCGCTCTTTCAGATCGGAGTGGACAATCTGATAGAACAGCTGCGATGACAATTCACATACTTCCGCCCCTTCTTCAAAAAAATTGTAAAACTTATTCTCCGGCGGCGGCAAAATTTTCGCTAAGAAATTAAAATTCATAATCGGTATCATCTCCTCGCCATAACCAGGCGTTTTCATGAACAATCAGCCAAAGTATCAAGAAAAAAATGCTGTGAATATAATGCATTCCCATGCACGGTATTTTTATCATGCCTTGCAATGGCAAGCGGGACACTGAACGCCCCAGCCGCTGCAAATTTACCTTCCTAATACAATTCTGACACTAAAAAAACGGAATCCTAATGATATTCTAACAAAAGCACCACCCCTCCGCAGGATTCCGGCTTGCTCAGGCACAAGATATCATGAAGGATTGCGTATGGTTATCACCGCGACATCCTCCCGGCAGGAACAGGGGGGCGGCACACAAAAAGGGAATCCCAAATGGCAATTCATTCCCTGATTATCGTCAATCTTCCGCAAGCCGTCACCCCGGCATGCTTTTAGCCGGGGTCCAGCAAGATGACAGGCTGGATTCCGGCTAACAACATGCCGGAATGACGAATAATTTTGTATGGTTTCACATCGCCCATGCGACTATTGCCAATGGGGCACATAGCAGCCGATACTCTACTGCGGAAGATCAGCGCTAATCAGGATTCATTATTTATTTGCACGAACTCGCAAAAGAATATTTACATCGCCGTTCACATGGCATAATATGTTCACATGCGAACACTTATATGATATTAAATAGTCAAATATGAGAAAATTTATCCAAAATGCTCTCTCCTGAAATGGTCAACAGAATCCGGCGGATCGGCAAAAATCTCCAGATTGCCCGCAAGCGCCGGAAGAAGACGGTGAAACAGGCGGCGGAGATGATGGGAACCTCTTTATCTTCCGTCCGCCGGATGGAAGTCGGTGATCCATCGGTGCGGTTCGAGACGTATCTTGCCGCCCTGGAGGTCTATCAGCTTGACGATACCCTGCGTTTTGCCGAGCCGGAAGACGACCGCATCGGTCTCGCCCTCGAAAAACAGCGGCTGCCGGAACGGGTTCGCGCCAAGAAAGAGAAGCGCCTTGACTTCTAGGGGATTTGAGAGGTTCGTATTCATCGAACTGCCGGGCGAAAAGAACCCGGTGCCGGCCGGGCTTTTCACCCTGGATACGGATCTTGGGGTCGCTACTTTCCAATACGGCCGGCGCTATGCCGAGCGCCCCAACGCCATGCCGATCGATCCGGTCAATCTGCCGCTGACCGGGACGGAGTATGTGACCCGGAAGAACGGCGGCATCTTCGGCATTCTGCGGGATGTCCTGCCGGACAGCTGGGGCAGGTACATCCTGGCCAAGCAGATGGGCGTCCCGTTCGGCACCCAGAAGGATTTTGAACTCATCGACCTGCTTTCCACCACCGCGGTCGGTGCGATTTCCTTCGGCAGGACCCCGGAGAAATCAAACGCGCGCCGCGACAAACCCGTCTCTTTTGCCGATCTTGCAGAGGTGGCCAAGGTCATCGACCAGGCCATGGAGGACGCGGAACTGCCCCCGGAAGTCCTGCACCTGCTCCGGCAGGGGACATCCCTCGGCGGCGCCCAGCCCAAGTGCACGGTGGTTATCGACAACGAGGAGTGGATTGCGAAATTCACCAGTTCCAAGACCGCGGTCAAATATCCGGGGATCGAATACGCCACGATGATCATGGCCGCCAGGGCGGGCATCAGCATCCCCGATATCCGCCTGGAGTCGATCGCCGGCCGGGCCGTCTTTCTGATCAAAAGATTTGATCGGGAAAACGGCCGCCGCCTGCCCTTCATGAGCGCCTTTGCCCTGAGCAACCTCGATATCGACGAGCTTGAACGGGGTTCCTACCCCGAGATCGCCGACCGGATGCGCAAATTCGTCAATCATGTCCGGGAGGACCACCACGAACTCTTCCGGCGCATGGCTTTTAACATGTTTGTCAGAAACGAGGATGACCATCTCCGGAATCACGGGTTTCTGTACAGGGGCGGCTGGATGCTGTCCCCGGCTTACGACATCGTGCCGGTGCCGTCCCGCCGCAAACCGCGGGATACATTTCACCTGTCGCTGCAGGTCGGCGACCAGGGTTCAGCGGCAACAATGACCAATCTGCTCAGCCGATGCGAACGGTTCAGCCTGCAACGGGAGCAGGCCCTGGAAATAATCGGCCGGGTCGAGGAAGCCGTCCGGGGCTGGGAACAGGAACTGCACCGGGCCGGGGTGAGCCGCAATGACCTGGAAGCTGTCCGCTGGTGTTTTGAAGGTTTCCGGCAAGGGAATTAAATAGCTGACCCAATCTTTTCACAGCTGAAGCTGACCGGTCTGCCTGCTCCTCCCCTTTCAAGGGGGAGGCCGGGAGGGGGATGGGGTTAGCGCTACGCAGTACCAACCGATCACCAACCCCATCCCCACCCTGACCCTCCCCTTGAGCAACTGTCTTTGGGGTCAAGTTAAATGTAAAGATTCATCCCATTTTTTTTGGGATTTCACCATCGCGTTAAGGATGGTGAGGAGTTTACGCATACAAGCGACTATAGCAATTTTTTTTGGCTTTCCGGCAGCAACGAGACGCGCATAAAACCTCTGGATAACCTGATTGAAACGGATGGCAGCCAAGGTAGCCATGTAGAGCACCCGGCGGACGTCGGCCCGACCGCCAAAAATAATACGCTTGCCCCGCATTTGGCCGGAATCGCGATTAAACGGGGCAACACCAATCAAGGCACTTATTTCCCTGCGGGATAAAATGCCAAGCTCTGGGACTTCAGCGATCAAGGTTGTGACACTGGCGGGGCCAATGCCACGCACACTGGTGAGCTGGCGGGACAACTCAGCGTGGTGTTGCTCAATGTGGGTGCTCAAACCAGTTTCCACTGTATCAAGCTGGTTACGGATCGCCTCGATAATAGCCTCAATACTTTTTTTGGCTACGCTGTGACTTGTTGACAGACGATGGCGTTCGGCGACCAGCATCGTAATTAATTGCCGGCGCCGGGCCACCAATGCCTGGAGTTCCTGATGTTGAGCCGTTGGCAACTGTTTGATGAATTTATCCCGGTCGGCATGGCGATTCAGCACCTGGGCAAATTCCGCCAAGGAGCGAGCGTCTATCCGATCCGTTTTGGCAAGACGCCCCATTGCCTTGGCAAAATCTCGCGCTTGGCGGGGATTGACCACGGCGATAGCGAAGCCAGCGGCTTGTAAAGCACAGGCCAGATGACGTTCAAGACCGCCGGTGGCTTCCATCACAATTAAAGCGACCGTGCGGCCAATGAGCGCGGCAATCAGCGCCTCGTGACCGGCATCATCATTAGGCAAGGAAAGAATGTCTCCGGTGCAGCCAATAGCGGCATCAAAGGTTTTCTTGGCGATATCAACCCCAACAACGATTGGTTCAGGCATGTTTCTCTACTCCCATCCTTGTAAATGCGATTTTATAATATCCAGCAACTGTTCGGGCTCTGGAGAAACGGTAACGACGACGCGCCATCTGCTCAAGGACGGGCTTATTGGCCCCAAGGGGGAACAGGCTGCGTCGCCGTGCCCGAAAACGAAACTGAATCATAACATAAAAAATTCTTTATTCATTCTCCTCAAGATACAAGGGGTCTCCTCAAGATACAAGGGGTATAAGGGGCCGTAACGAAATGTCTCAAAATGTAATGGTTATTTCGTAACGGCCCCTAAACTATGCATCAAGATGATAAAGGGCAAAGGCGATAAAAAACGCCAGCAATCTGACAATCGTCAGGCGCATCCGCACTTTTTTCTTATCCCGCGGGTAAGGGGTTGGCTGGGCGCCGGTTGCGGGTTCCCTGGTCAGCCAGCCTGATCTGTGCACCGTCACCAGGGCATAGAGGGGAATCCAGCTCAGGGCGAAAAACCAGAAAAAGCCGTACACATAGCCCAGCAGGGCTTTGCCGGTTCTGTATTTCCAGGCGTAGAGGGCCACGGAAACCGACGAGGAGACCAGCACCCCGAAAAGAATCATGCTGCCGAAAAGAACAGGCTGCCAGGCCAGCAGGGCCAGGGTGGAGAGCATGAGAAAAGGCGAGCGTACCAGGCAGAGCAGATCATAGGCAAGATTGATCCTTGCCCCCAGCATGGAATCGGGGCGAAACCGGCGAAAAGCGAATTGCGCCATCATCAGCGATTCGCGGACATTGCTGCGGGCCCAGCGCAGAAACATCATGCAGAGATTGCGGTAATGCGCGGGGACGGCGGTGTAGACCATGGCATCCTTCTGAAAAAGGACATGATAGCCCTGCTGCAGGACCATGTTGGTTATGGCCCGGTCTTCCCCGATGTTTGACGGCCGGCCGCAGAATTTCTGGTCGAGCCATCGGGGAAGAATCGTCTCGACCGCATCCGCCCTGTAGGCGGAGAGGGCGCCGGGCGTACACATTACTGTCTTCACCATGCTCTGGCCGGCCCGGATAAAATCGAAACTCAGGTAAAAAATAACGTCCAGCATTTTAGGGATAATGCCGTCGGCATGGTTGAGGACGCGGACGTTGCCGGCTATGGCGCCGATGCGTGCATCCACGGCAAAGGGACCCACCAGGCGGCGGATGGTCTGCGGTTCCACGATGGAATCACTGTCAACCGTGACCAGGATGGTGCCGGCGCCTTGCCGAAAGCCGGCATAAAGGGCATGCCGTTTGCCGAGGTTCTTCGGGAAACGGATGGTTTTTAGCCGGCCCCCCAGTTCTCTGGCGGCGGCCGCGATATAGTGCCAGGTATCATCGGCGCTGCCGTCATCCACTGCGATGATCTGCAGCTTTGCAGAGGGATAATCGCTTGCCGCCAGGCTGCGCAGGGTGAGCAGCACCTGGCTGCCCTCATTATAGGCGGGCACGACGATGGTGCAGTGCGGCAGATTTTCGTCAGCGCAGACGGGCAGCGGCCGATAACGCAGAAACAGGATGCCGCGCCATGCCGTGATCAGCATGGTGCCGAAAAAAATATCCTTCCCAGCGTAAGACCCATGAGTCCGGATTCGGTGCGGGCCAGAAGCTCGATCAGGCAAAGAGCCTGTTCCGTGAATTTGACCGCAGCTGTCACGGCAATAAGGGTAACAAGCAGGAAAACGAGTTTGAGAAGCAGGTTTTTACCGAAACTGAGGCTTTTCGGATATGCCTGCTTCTGCACGCGGCAACCGTGAGTTTTCATATATTTTAGATTGATAAAGTGCGGCTCCGGGCGGAGCGGGAGTCAACTCTCTGGACGCAACGGAGGCGGTGGCGGCAACGTGCCGAGCAGCTCTCCGGCAGGAGGCAATGATTCGAAATAACGGTCTTGTTACTTTAATTTTTATACGCAACACCCCATAACATGCGGGGACAAAGGGGGAAAAATAAACAACTCTTTCGGGGCGGTGTCAATAAAAATGTTTCAAT
>JACQYM010000204.1 GCA_016208225.1 Deltaproteobacteria bacterium
GGGGCAGCCAGAAGGCCGACAAGGTGATTGAGCTGGGTGATGCCGCTGCGCCGCTGCATATTGGCGGCAACCGCCAGATAAGGCTCTTTCTGCAGGATATTATCGACAAACGAGACGAGATTGCCTTTTGGCCCCACCTCGACGAAAATCCTTACCCCTTCCGCGTGGAGCGCCTTGACGGAATCAGTGAAACAGACCTTTCGCGCCCATTGGGAGGTGGCGAGTTCGCGGATTGCATTCGCTTCTTCCGGGTAAGGTGCGGCGGTTATACAGGAATAGGTCCGCACCTTCGGCGGCCCCACCTCCAGGCTCCGGAAAAATTCAAGCAGGGAATCACAAATCGGCTGAAACAACGGCGTATGATAGGCCCTCTGAAACGGCAGCCTTTCCAGAATGGCGCCCTGGCCGCGAAAAATTTCTTCCGCACTGGCAATCGCCTGTTCATTCCCGCAGACGATGGTCTGCTGGGGGCAGTTCTCCATGGCGATAAATAACGATGCATCAAGCCGGGCAACGGTTTCCTTGACGCTCCGGGCATCAGCGGCGCCGATGGAGAGCAGGATGCCGGGAGCGATCTGGCCGTTAGCGGCCACGTTTTCGTAGACCTTGTTCACCCCGCGGACAAAATTGGTAAACTGCTCCTCCTGCTCCACGTCCACCATTCCCCCCGCCAGAATGGAGGAATATTCCCCGGTGCTGTGGCCTAACAACACATCGGGCTTGATTCCCAGCCCCTGCATGACGCGCAGCAGGGCCATGTTGGCGGAAAATACCGACTCGGCCGCGCTGTCCATGGCCCACAGCCGGTCGGCATCCCTCTTTTGCCCGGCGGGCAGGGGAAAAACCGTATGACTTGGCAGATACCCGCGTTCATGGTCGACAAACGCCCGGTCCGCGAGATCGAAGACGCCGCGCACCTCGGGAAAATGCAGGCACAGGTCGGCAAGCATGGAGGGATACTGCGCCCCCTCGCCCGGAAAGAGAAAGGCGACCTTGCCCTCTTGCCCCAGTGGCTCTTGAAAGAAATAGATACCGCTTTTCGTCCGGATTCTCCGGCAGGCCGGATCCTGCAGCCGCCGGCAGGCGCCGCCGATTTTTTCCCGCAGCTCCGCCCCCGATGCCGCAACAATTGCCAGCCGGCAGGCGCCATTGATGTCGCGCCCGTTCAAGGTAAAGGCAAGGTCTTTCAGATTGGCGTCCGGCCGGGATTGCAGAAGGTTGTCGATATCCGCCATTTCTGCCAGGAGCGCCTCCCTGGTCTTCCCCTGGAAGAGAAACACCTCCGTCTCCCAGTCATGCAGAAAATTTTCAAAGGGGATACGCGGATCAGCGGCGTGCTCCTCGAGAATGGCATGGGCGTTGATGCCGCCGAACCCGAAGGCGTTGACCCCGGCCCGGCGGGGATATTGCCGGTCGGCATGGATCCACGGGCGTGTTTCGGTATTGATGAAAAAGGGTGTTCTCTCCAGGCCGAGGCGGGAGCTCGGTTTTGCACAGAGAGTCGGCGGCAGCACCTTATGATGGAGGGCCATGGCTGTTTTGATCAGGCCGGCCATGCCGGAGGCCGGAATCAGATGGCCGATCATCGACTTGACCGTTCCCAGGGCGCAATGGGGACGTTTGCCTTGGCCGTCGCCAAAGACCCGGCGCAGCGATTCAATTTCCGCAAGATCGCCGACAGGCGTGGCCGTGCCGTGCGCCTCAATGAGCTCCACGGTCCCGGGATGCACCCCTGCCCCCTCATAGGCGCGCCGGATGGCAAGCGCCTCGCCTTCCACCCGGGGCGACAGAGGCCCGAGCGCCCGACCGTCGCTGGCCACGCCCACGGATTTGATCACCGCATAGATTCTGTTGCCGTCACGAACCGCGTCCCTTTTCCGCTTCAGCACGACGAAACCTACCCCCTCGCCCAGCATGGTGCCGTCAGCCGACTCGGCAAAGGGCTGCAGCTGTTCCTGGCGGGACAAGGCGGTGATCTGGCTGAAGATGATAAGCATTGTCGGCGGAATGGAAGCATTCACGCCGCCCACCAGGGCCAGGTCCGCCTTGCGGGACCGCAGATCGCTCAGGCCGTGCTCAACGGCGATCAGGGATGAGGCGCAGGCCGCATCCACCAGATAGTTGGTCCCCATGATGTTCAGCCGGTTGGCAATCCGGCCGGCGAGAACATTCGGGACGAGACTCGGGACGGTTTCGGCATTAAAGGGCGGCAGGGTTTTTTTGAGCCGTTCCTTGATCTCGCACAGGTCATCACCCTGCAGCTCGGGCAGCACGCTTTTCAGGATATCAAGGGTCTGTTCGACGACCACGGTATGCTGGAAGGAATTGGTCACCCCGCGATTGATGTAAGTACCCCGACCCACGATGACCTCGGTCCGCTCCGGGTCAAGGGATTTCTCCGTATAACCCGCATCATACAGGGCCTCCTTGGCGACCTTCAGGGCAAGAAACTGATCAGGCTCACCGCCATCCACCGAGGAAGGCATGATCCCGAATTCCAGCGGATCAAACCGGGCGAGATCGCCCAGATAGCCGCCCCTCTTGCAGTAGGTCAAGTCATTGCCGGTTGCGGCGCGGGCATAATAGCGGTCCGCGTCCCAGTCGGCCGGCGGGTCGCTGATGGCGCACCGGCCGGCAACAATATTCTGCCAGTAGTCACGGAGAGTCGGGGCTTTGGGGAACAGACAGGCCATGCCGATGATCGCCACATCGTCATCGCCTTTTTCACTATCGCTGTTTCCCGGCAAAGACATGGTCACAGAACCCGCTGCTCTTTGGTGCATGAAGTGTCCCGGTCGATCTGTCCCCAGGGTCCGTCCCCGATGACGACTTCGGCTTCCTCTTTCCTGCCGTGGGAGATTTCCATGCCCAACATGGCGGCCCCTTCCCGTTGCGCAATGAGCCGAACGCCCCTCGTGCCGAACTGGCGTTCCAACTCCAGGGACACCATGCCGGACTTCCATGGCCCCCAGTTGATGGCCACAACCCTGCCGGGCCATTGCGCATTCAGATAGACCGCCACTTTGTTCATCACCTCATTGGCCGCGGTATAGGCGCTCTGCCCCGGATTGCCGAACCTGCCGGCCACCGAGGAAAACAGGACAAAAAATTTCAATCCCGCCGGCCTGATTTTTCTGCTCAGGATGAAAACACTCTCGGCTTTCGTTCCCAGTACCTGCTGAAAGGATTCCGGGGTCAAGTCGGCAATGAGCTTATCCCTGATGATCCCGGCCCCATGGATTACCCCGTCAATGGACCCGTAGCGGCGATAAATATCATCAATAACACCGCCGAAAATTTCCGGGTCGCGGACATCCGCCTGAATATATTCCACCCTGGCGCCGGCCTCGGCAATGGCCGCCATGTTCCGCCGCATCTCCCGTTCCCTGACGAGCTGTTGATATCTTGCCTCCACCTCGGGCAGGGTCACCGTTACGCCGGCCTTCCTGGCCTCTGCAATGAAGGCAGCTTTCAGCTCCGGCATGGCCAGCAGATCTTTTGTCGCCTCATCCTCCCGGTCCGGGGGCTTTGGCGTCCTGCCGACCAGGATCAATTGCGCCTGATATTTTCCGGCAAGCTCAAGCGCGGCGTCAGCGGTTATTCCCCGGGCCCCGCCGGTAATGAGAATCACGGAATCCGGCCCCAGACCTGCTTGAATTTCATCTCGGCCCGCGGGTGGAGCCGGCACCAGTTCGAGCTGCAGACGCCGGCCATGCCTGTACCCTATCTCGGCTGATCCGTCAGCGTTGCGGAGTTCGGCGAAGAGCTGGTCGGCCAGCCGGGGAACCGGCTCATCGAGATGCATATCGACCGCCTTGACGCGCACTTCCGGCCACTCTTCCCTGACTGTTTTCAGGAGACCGACAACCCCGCCCTGACTCGGCTGATAATTTGTGCCGATTCCCCCGGCAGAGGCGGCGCCGGAAACCCCAAAGGTTCCCCCCATGGCGGTTGCCGCGATTATCGCGGCGCTTCCCTGGGCCTCGGGACGCCTGACATCCTTTTCCAGATTTTTCACCAGATAAAACAAATAGGCGACATCAGACTCAAGCCGTTCCAACCACTCGGCAAAACCGAGCTCCGGAAAAGGCGCCCCTTTCCGCAGCGGGCTCAAATGGATCAGTCCCCCCAACGGGCCATAGCGCCGGCGCAGGGCGGCGAGCACCTCGGCCACCCCCTCCAGGGTACAGACGGCTACGCGGTGGACATTCTCCCCGGCGCTGTCGATTTCCTGCCCCTGCCGATAGAGCAGGGCAACCTGGCAGCCGGACTTTGCCAATGTATCGGCGAGGGAGGCGGCGATGCCATACTCATCGGCCGTGATCAGCAGTACGCCGCGGGGAAGCGGGGCAGAAGCGGCGCCATGGCGCCCATCAACAGCCACGGTCCGCAAGGTGAAGCGCGGGAGCAGGATGCCGTTTTCGGCAAAATGCGCAACCGGCCCGCCTGCCGTTTTCCCGGCAGAAACCGTGGCGCCCGGACTTTCTTCCTGCCTGGGGGCCGTTGTCTGTTGCCTGACCTGGTCAATAATCTGCCCGAGGGTCCGGAGCTTGCCGAGGCTGTCGGCGCTCACCGGCGCCTTGTCCGGCCCGCCCGGGAAAACGCTCCGCAGAAATCCGGCGAGAATCTCGACCCGCTTGATCGAATCGATGCCCAGATCAGCCTCCAGATCCTGCTCCTCAACAAGCATTTCCAGGGGGTAGCCGGTCCGTTCGCTGACAATGGCCTGCAGCTGCCCAAAAAGATCCGGCCGGCTCGGGACCGGGCCCGCCTCTTGGGCAGCGGCCGGCTGTTTTCCGGCTGAAGTCGGCGTGATGACCGGGGCATTCCCCCCTGCCGGCCCGGCTTTTTCGACATGCTCAATAATTTTGCCGAGGGTCCGGAGCTTGCCGAGGCTGTCGGCGCTCACCGGCGCCTTGTCCGGCCCGCCCGGGAAAACGCTCCGCAGAAATCCGGCGAGAATCTCAACCCTCTTGATCGAATCGATGCCCAGATCAGCCTCCAGATCCTGCTCCTCAACAAGCATTTCCAGGGGGTAGCCGGTCCGTTCGCTGACAATGGTTTTCAAAATCGCCCTGATATCAATTCCGGCTGGTGAGATCGCCGGGGCATCTTTTCCCGGCAGCGGCTCCTCTTCCTCCCGCCGGGCAATTGGTTCCGGCTCCCGGCTGACAGCAGCGGGACCCGCCCCCCTGGCATCGGCTGCAAAAATGTGGCCCGGCGCTACGGATTGATCGTGCAGATAAGAGGCCATGACCTGATGCTGGATTTCCAGAAAGCGCTGCATCAACTGCTGATGCTGCAGCATGACCTGGTCATATTCGCCCAAGGCAGCGGCAGGCCCTGGGGAAATATGGGCTGCGGCCGCAAGCTGCTCGCCGGGGAAATTTAAAGCCAACCCGGCGTCTTCAACCCCGCCTGCCGCCGGCGACGTTTCCGGAAAAAACGCCTGTTCTTTTCCCCGGGGGAGACCGCTCGTCACCATGGCCGCCAGTTGACCGGCAAGGGCTAGCTGGGCCGGCATTGCCGCCGGTCTCACCCAGGCGCCGTTCAACAGCCAGGTGCCGGGCGGGTACTGATTTTTCCCGCCGGTTTTGGCCAGGGCGGCGAAATCAAGCAGCTCCCCTTTTCTTCTGGCAAAAAGCTGCTGCGGTTTGACCGGGACTCCCTGGGCCGCCAGTTGTCCCAGCAGGTGGACAAGCTCAATGAAACCTGAGCGGCCGGACTGGTTGGCGGTCACCGCCGCGCAGGCGCGGCCTGCCAGAATGGTCTGCACCAGACCGGTCAGGACCCGGCCAGGCCCGCATTCAACAAATATCCTGCCGCCATCGGCATGGATGTTTTCTATCTCCCGGACAAACTGCACGCCCTGGGCAAGATGCACGGCGAGTTGCTCCGCCAGTTCCGCCGGATGGGCGGAGTGGACCGTGGCGGTGGTATTGGAGTAGACCGGAAAGGCGGGGGGCTTGAGATCGAGCCCGTTGAGATGCTCTTTGAGCATCGCCCCGGCGCCGGCCACAATGGGCGAATGAAAGGCGCAGGCCACCGGGATCTGCCGCGCCCTGACATCCGCGGCAGTGAACTTCTCAACCGCTGCCATGACGCTCTGCCGGGTCCCGGAAATAATGGTCTGCTCCGGGCTGTTCAGATTGGCTATCCAGATATCCGCCATTCCGGACAGGAAGCGGTTTACCGTGTCGGCATCCGCCTTCACGGCGGCCATGACGCCCGGCTCGGCACCGGCGGCCTTTACCATATACCGCCCCCGCGCCTCCGAGAGGTGCAGCAGATCGTCTTCGCCAATGACCCAGGCCGCGGCGAGCGCCACATATTCGCCGTAGCTGTGGCCGGCGGCCA
>JACQYM010000205.1:0-757 GCA_016208225.1 Deltaproteobacteria bacterium
CTTGAACAAATAGTCGAATCCGGCCGCCCACTGCTGATCATTGCGGAGGATATCGAAGGCGAGGCCCTGACCACCTTGGTGGCCAACAAGCTCCGAGGGGTCTTAACGTCTGCGCCGTCAAGACCCCCGGTTTCGGTGACCGCCGCAAGGACGCGCTGGAAGATATTGCTATCCTTACCGGCGGCGCGGTGATTTCCGAAGAGTTGGGTTCAAAGCTCGACCAGGCCACCCTCGCTCAGCTTGGCTGCGCCAAGCGGATAATTGTCGACAAGGAAACCACCACCATTATTGACGGCGCCGGCAAGGTGGCCGACATTCATGCGCGCGCCAAATTGATCCGCTCTCGGATTGAGGAGACCGTGAGCGACCATGACCGCGAGAACCTCCAGGAGCGGTTGGCCAAACTGGTCGGAGGAGTCGCCGTGATCAAGGTGGGCGGTGCTACCGAGACCGAGATGCAAGAGAAGAAAGACCGAGTCGAAGACGCACTCCACGCCACTCGCGCGGCGGTTGAGGAAGGGGTGGTCCCCGGTGGCGGCGTCGCCTATCTTCGCGCAATGAATGGTTTAGACCAGCTAACGCTCCCCGCCGAACAGCAGCTTGGCGTCGACATCATCAGGCACGCACTCGAAGAGCCGACCCGGCAGATCGCCCAAAACGCGGGAGCCGTGGGCTCGGTTGTGGTGAACAGGGTAAAGAACGGCGAGGCCGCCTTCGGCTATAATGCGTTCGACAATGTGTACACCGACATGATCGC
>JACQYM010000205.1:879-3519 GCA_016208225.1 Deltaproteobacteria bacterium
AGGTCAGCACGCTGGGGTCGAAGCGCAGACGGCCCTCACCGATTTCCTCATCGCAGAGAACGCAATAACCGTATTCTCCGGCATCGATGCGCTTGAGCGCCGCCTCGATGCGCTGTCGCTCAACCTCGCTCAGGCGGGCCGCCGCCTGGGCCATGGCCTGCTGCTGCATGGCGTCCATGCGCGACAGGCGGCCCACCCGCGCCTGGTCAAGTTCGACCGGGGCTTCGCCTTTTTTCGCCTCCTGTCCCGCCAGGATGTCCGCACGCCGTTCCTTGAGGCGTTTTCTGAAATATTCCGTATCGATATCGTCGCGCATTTGCCGCCTCTTTCAGTTATTTTTCGTGAATACCGCGAACGAACCGCCCGCCATGTCTTTTGCCGCATACATGGCGGAATCGGCATGGGCCAACAGTTCGTCGAGATCCGCGCCGTGATCGGGGAAAAAACTCACGCCGATGCTGGCCGAAAGACTGTAGACATCGCCGTTGACCGTGAAAGGCTGTTGCAGCGTACGGGATATCTTCCCGACAATGCCGGAAATGTTCCCGGTTTCCATTATCCCGGGAAACAGCAGCACGAATTCGTCGCCGCCCCAGCGGCTCGCGGTATCGGTTGAACGCAGGCAGGCGAGCAGCCGCTCGGCTAGTTGCTGTAACAGCCGGTCGCCGACGGTGTGCCCGTTTCGATCGTTTATAGCCTTGAATTTGTCCAGGTCAAGAAACAGGACCGCAATTTTGCGGCCGTCGCGGCTGGCATTGGCCGCCGCCTGGGAAAACCGGTCCTTCAGCAGCACCCGGTTGGGAAGGCCGGTGAGAAAATCGTGCTGGGCCAGGTGCCGCAAGTGCTTCTCCTCCGCCAGGCGGTCGGTGATATCCGAAAGAATGGTTACGTAATGGTCCGGTTCGCCGGCCAAATTTTTCACCGCGCTGATCGCCGTCCACATGGGCCGGATCCGGCCGTTTTCGAGGCGGTTCCATACCTCGCCGGTCCAGTGGCCATGGCGGTGCACGGCGGCCCACATCTTCTCGTAAAAGTGATCGTCCTGCCGGCCGGAATTCAAAAAATCCGGCTTTCGTCCGGCCACTTCGCCTGCCGGGTAGCCGGTCATCTTTTCGAAGGCGGGATTGGCCGCCAAAATCTTGTCCGCCGCGTCGGTGATCATAATCGCCTCGCCGCTGAATTCGAAAACCTTGGCGGACAGCAGGAGTTCATCCTCGCGTTTTTTCTCTTCCGAAACGTCGCTGAAAACGAGGGTGAAGCCTTGACCTTCCGGCAGGCGGATAATGCCGGCAAAACAGCCGGCCGGGAAACGGCTGCAGTCTCGTCTGGTCATCCGAATCGTGAAGGATCTCGGCATGTCGGAAGCAAAGATATTTGCCGCCTCCTCCGTGCCGATCACGAGGGAAAGCGGCCAGCCGGCAAGGGCATCTCTTTCATACTTCAGCAGTTTTTCGGCCGCTGAATTGAGCCAGAGGATTTTTTCGCCTTCATCCACCACCAGCAGACCTGTCCCGATCCCTGCCGCCACGGTTTCGAAAAACCTCCATCCGGCCCGGCTCTCGGCAAAGGCAAACGCCGCTTGCAGGCGGTACCGGATTTCCACCGTCGTAAAGGGGGTCATCAGGACATCGAACGGCTCTATCCGGCCCAGCCGGTTGAGTCCTTCTTCATCCCCGGTCTTTCCGGGCAGGATGGCCAGGATGACAAGGTCCTTGCCCAAGCGGGTGAACCTCTGCCGGATATGCGGCTCCTGAAAATCAACGGTCGACAGATCGATCACAACCACTTCCGGGCTGAGCGCGAACAGCGTCGCGGAACTCTGTTCGAGAAGTTTCACGGCGGGATAAAACGAATCGAGCCAGGTTGTTTGAACCCCGTCAAATCGGGCAAGCGCCTGATCGAACAGCGAACGGACATCCGGCGAATCGCTTATAATAAAAAGTTTCTTATTCGGCACGAGTCACATCTTTTGTCTTACATAAGGCACATGGAATCCTGCTATCGCTGCAGCAGTCAATTCGTTTTACAAGTTTTGATTTTGGTTTTGTATGGATCAACTTTGAGCTTCGTCATGTCGTTTGCTTGTTTTTTGCTTCTTGCTGTCCTGCCGAATCCCGGGCAACCCGGATTTTCAGCATGTTCCCTTGATAAAGGGTAATTCCTGCAATGTTCGGGTTTCATATCCTGTATGCGGCAGATGAATTTATTTTTCCCAGGCAACTTCCGCAGCCAAGGGCACCTGCCAACATCATCGCCGGTCGTTGGGTTGATCCAGATATCATATACTGGATGGCCTTCACCGAGAGATATGATATCAACCCATGCCAGAATATCATAGCGGTTATTCTCCTCGCAACGCCGAATATCTTCCTCGGTTGCGCAGACATCAATCGCGTCTGAGAGGTTCAAACAACAATGCCCGCATTGTTTGGGCAGCATTTTTTGTACTTTTTCCCGCTGCCACAAGGGCAGGGCTCATTTCTGCTGATCGTGGACGTTTGCGCCGGCCTATAGGGGAGGATATCGTTATAGGCGGTCAGCAATCCGTCTTCCTCGATCTTGTCATACTCAAAGAAGGCTTCGATTTCATTCGGGCGTGCCTTGTCGGTCTGATCTTTCTTGGCGGCAAGGTACATTTTT
>JACQYM010000208.1 GCA_016208225.1 Deltaproteobacteria bacterium
AAAGTGCCTAAAGTGCCTAAAGTGCCTAAAGTGCCTAAAGTGCCTAAAGTGCCTAAAGTTACTTGCTGCGACTTGTATGTAAAGTGCTAAATTGCTTGCAGGGAAATTTTATCCACCCACAAAATGCCATAACATCAGACGGTTAGAGACAGATATGTTTTGGCCCCAGCATAAATCTGCCGGATCAGGTTGCCGGCAATAATGGTGCAGTAACCAGCCCACCCCTTATGACCGCAGAAAAAAAATCCGACACGGATATCCGGCATAAAAAAGCCGTCGCCCTGCGCTATGACCAGGACAAAGATGCAGCCCCCACGGTGGTCGGCAAGGGCAGCGGCCGTCTGGCGGAAAAACTGCTGGAACTCGCCAGGGAGCACGATATCCCCATCCACGAAGACGCCGACCTGGTCGAAGTGCTCGCCAAGCTTGAACTCAACGAACAGATACCCGAATCAACCTACTTCATTGTTGCCGAAATTCTGGCCTTTGTCTACCGGACAAACCGGACCTTCCAAAGATAATCCTTTCCACCAGGAAAAATCTTCCTCTCCCGGATATTCCATGCCGGCGGCATTTGCCATTCCCGTAGTGCTGCAAATTTTCCAGCCAGCCGACCGCGCATCATAACATTTTGATTTCAAGAGACAAATAAACAAGCCGAGCAAAAACACCTTCACTCCGCTACCGGGTGCACGCTCCCTGTTCCTCCGGTGGCACATGTGTTGCTTTATAAACCGGAAAACACCATTTCCGCGGAGGGAGAGGCATGTATATCCATAATCGATTAGGCCTCATTGAGAGTACCGAGACAATGCTGGCCCAAGCCGAGCGACTGAACCAGATTACCAACAATCTGGCCAATGTCGACACGCCGGGCTACAAAAAGGAAGATGTCACCTTCTGGGAGATGCTCTACACCACGAACCAGAATCGGCAGCGGGTCGGCAAAGCGCTGAAAGTCCTCACAAACCAGCAGGAAGGAGCGATCAAGAATACGGGAAACCAGCTGGATTTCGCCATTGCCGGCAACGGCTTTTTCAAACTGCAGACGCCCCAGGGAATCCGCTACAGCAGGGCCGGTAATTTCCTGATCAACAACGAGGGTCAGCTGGTGAATCCTGCCGGTCATCTTGTGCTGGGGGACGGCGGACCGATCGTCCTCACCGGCAACGATGTGGCCGTTGACTCCTCCGGCCGCATTCTCGTGGACGGCGTCGAGAGCGGAAGGCTTGACATCGCCACCTTCAATGCCCTGACCGACATTGAAAAGGAAGGGACCAATCTCTTCCGGATGAAGGAGGGCGCGGGCGAGGAAGTACCCGCAACCGACTTCACCGTCAAGCAGGGGTCTCTCGAAACCGCCAACGTCTCAATGGTCAGCGAGATGACCGCCATGATTGACCTGCACAGGGCATATGAAGCGCAGCAGACGGTTATCCGCACCTTTGACGAACTGGACAACAAGGCCATCAGCACTGTCGGGAAATTGACGAGTTAATCGAAAAATTGACGCAGCTCCCTTTATGAACTTCAGACTTTGGACACAAGACACTTTTCTTTAAACTTTAAACACTTTAGGCACTTCAAGTACTTTAGGCACTTCTGACACTTTCGGCACTTCAACAGGGAGAACCCATGATTCGCGCATTATTTACCTCCACCACCGGCATGAACGCCCAGGAACTGCAGCTCAATGTCATTTCCAACAATCTGGCGAACGTCAATACCGGCGGCTTCAAAAAAAGCCAGACCCAGTTTGAGGATCTGTTTTATCATTCCGTGCGGGCGGTCGGCGCTGAAACCGTGGACGGCGGCCTGGTTCCCACCGGCATTCAGGTCGGTATGGGAGTGCGGCCCACCGCCGTCTACAAAATTTTCACCCAGGGAGATTTCTCCCAGACCGGCAATGAACTTGACTGGGCCATTGAAGGTCGCGGTTTTTTTCAGATCGTCAGGGACGGGGTGGAGTATTACACCCGGGCCGGGGCTTTCAAGCTGGACCAGGACGGTTTCCTTGTAACCAGCAATGGCGATCGGCTGCAGCCGGAATTTTCCCTGCCGGCCGATACCGTATCCGTCCAGGTTGACTCAAACGGCCTGTTGTCCGCCCTGGATGCGGCCCAGCAGACCATTGCCACCGTACAGGTGACCTTGCATGATTTTATCAACCCGGCCGGCTTAAAAGCAGTGGGCAACAATCTCTTTTTACCCACCGAGGCCTCGGGCGCCCCCAGGGAAGAAAATCCGGGGGCCAACGGCATGGGCACCATTGCCCAGGGCGTGCTGGAAACATCCAATGTCAACGTAACCGAGGAGATGGTAAATCTTATTATTACCCAGCGGGCCTTTGAGTCCAATTCAAAGGGCGTGACCACGGCTGACCAGCTGCTTGAAATCTCCAATAACCTGGTAAGGTAAGAGCATGCGCGCCATTGAGTTATTGGTCATCCTCTGCTGCCTTTTTTCCTCCTCTTTATCCGTGCAGGCAGATGGCGGACAGGGGACGGCAAAAATCCTCAATACCGGCGAACTGCAGGAC
>JACQYM010000209.1 GCA_016208225.1 Deltaproteobacteria bacterium
GATGATTTCTTCCAGGGCCGCGTTGCCGGCCCGTTCGCCGATGCCGTTGATGGTGCCTTCGATCTGCCGCGCCCCGTTTTCCACCCCGGCGAGCGAATTGGCCACGGCGAGTCCCAGATCGTCATGGCAGTGAACGCTGATGATCACCCTGTCGGCCTCCGGTACATTTTCCCGGATGTCGCGGATCAGTCTGCCGTACTGGGGCGGCACCGCGTAACCGGTGGTGTCCGGGATATTGATCACCGTGGCCCCGGCCTTGATCACCGCCTGCAGAATGGCAAAGAGAAAGAGCGGATCGGCCCGGCCGGCGTCTTCGCTGTAAAATTCCACGTCATCGGCGTATTGTCTGGCCCGCTGCACGGCCGCCACCGCCATGTCGATGGTGGTCCTTCTTTTATCCGGCAGGGTGAGGCCATACTTTTCCGGTTTGAATTTGCCCATGATATGGATATCCGAGACGCCGATACCCGTGTGAATCCTGGGTTTGCCCGCCTTTTCCAGGGCCCGGCCGCAGGCGTCGATGTCCGCGCCGACCGCCCGGCTGAGGGCGCAGATGACCGGTCCCTGCACCTCCGCGGCAATGCGCTGCACCGCGGCAAAATCCTCCGGCGACGAGCAGGGGAAGCCGGCCTCGATCACATCCACCCCAAGGCCGGCCAGCTGATGGGCGATTTTTACTTTTTCCGGGGCCCCGATGCGGCAGCCGGCCGCCTGTTCGCCGTCACGCAACGTGGTGTCAAAAATCATCACCTTTTCCATTACATCACCTCATGATCATAGAATTGAAATAAAAAAAGCCCGCAACGGAGAGGCTCCGTGCGGGCTTTGCAGGTTTGGTTGTCGTACAGCTTGACTTAGGGTAAACCTCCTGGGCACACTGAGCCGCCTCCTTGCTTGCCGGGTAGGGCGAGCAGGGGAAGGAGCAGGCTGCTCAGGGGCAGCAGAGCGGCAGACGCAGCGGGACACGCCACCGCGGCGAAGGCGGGGAAATGAAAAAATGTCCGGGCGGTTGAGGCGTCTGCGTGCAGCATGGTCAGTTCTTTACCTGATTTGCAGTTGTTCGAAAGACGGAATTTGCGGAGTCGGGATCGGGCAGATCCCCTGCCGGAAAACAGGCGCTGTTTTGCCGGCTCCCGCTTTCGTCTCCTGACCCCTGTGTATTCCCGATTATCTAAAAAATACCTGCTGCTCTGCCGGCTTGTCAAGCCGGAACAGAGAATAAATGTGCACCAGGGGTGATCACTTTCCCTTATTCGCTATTCGCTCTTGAAGAAGGCATTGGCATTGGCCCCGCAGACGGGGCATTTCTCCGGCGCCTCTTTTTCATGGGTATGGCCGCATACCGAACAGACGTAATAATCATATATTTCGGCTTGGATATCGAGAGCTTCCAGGGCCTTCTGGTAGAGGGCCGCGTGCACTTTCTCCACTTCATTGGCATACTGGAAGGAGCGCAGCGCCGCCTTGTGACCCTCTGCCTCCGCCTCCGCGATCATTTTCGGGTACATGCTTTTAAATTCATGGGTTTCGCCGGCAATGGCATCCCGCAGGTTCTCCGCCGTGGTGCCGACACCTTTCATGGCCCGCAGATGGGCATGGGCGTGGATGGTCTCCGCCGCTGCCGCGGCCCGGAATAATTTTGCCGCCTGGATGAATCCTTCTTTTTCCGCCTTGTTGGCAAAGGCGAGATATTTTCTGTTTGCCTGCGATTCGCCGGCAAAGGCCTCATGTAAATTCTCATCGGTTTTCCCCATGCTCTTGTCCTCTTTAATGATTATTTGTCGTGTCAATTCCGATTAATATTGCAAGTATATTGATTTCTCTCCCTCAATGCCAGGAATTTAGGGGCCGTTACGAAATAACATGACCATTTAGGGCCTTTACGAAATAATCTCTTCATTGAGCCTTTTGCAAAATGAAGCTAACCTCCATTCCTGTAACAGCACGTGACCTGAAATGACGTCATTCCGGCAGGGTGTTGAGCCGCCTGTGGGGGGGGGATTTTTGTCGGCAGACGGGTTGGACACAGTCTGTGCTGTGCATCGCGGTGTACGCCGGGAAGATGGCACGAGAGATTGGACTGTTTTACGGAGGAGCAGAACGAGGATGCGACTCAATAATTTAACTAACCGGAATTACGAAAAACAATGCCTGAGATGAACAGAAATCCACAGACACGGGAAATAGATTTTCTGCTGGTGGGACAGAATGAGGAAGCCCTGCTGCGTGATGCCCAGGTCCTGCAGGAGGCCGGCCACAGGAATGTCCTGATCGCCCATGCCGGGCTGGAGGCCAGGAATATCCTGCGCACCTCCAGGGTTCATTTTGTGATTGCGGAATTGCGCATGTCCCGCATGAGCGGCCTTGAGCTGCTGAAACTTATCCGCCGGACCCCCGGTCTGTCTGAAATCCCGGTACTGCTCACCTCGGAAAACCGCCAGAAGGAGATGGTTCTCCATGCCATTGATGAAATGGTGGACGGCTATCTGGCAAAACCATACAGCGGAGAGGATCTGCTGCATGCCGTCAATACCGTTGTGAAAAGAAGAACCCTCAGCCCGCCGAAGAGCAGAATCCGCCAGGCCCGGCTGCATCTTCTCCTGAAAAATTATGACAAGGCGATTGAAACGGCGAAAGAGGTCCTTTATCACGATAAAACCAACAGCGATGCCTTTTTTATTCTCAGTGAATGCTACTACTGGCTGCGGGAATTTGACAAGGCGAAGCATTTTCTGGAGATGTACCTCAGGGAAAACCCGGCCAGCGGCAAGGGGATGCATCTGCTGAGCAAGGTGTGCCGGCTGCACGGCGCCTGCGGCGACGCCTTCGGCATCCTGGTGAAGGCGCACCGGGAAAATCCCCTTAACATCGATCTGACCATCGACCTCGGCAAGTTCTACCTGGAGATGGGCATGGAGGACAAGGCCCGGGAACTGTTCAACCAGGTGATGGCAGCCGAACCGACGGACCTGAATCTCATCAAGATAGGCAAGGCCTTCCTGAAAAAAGGCAGTCTGCCGGATGCCGCGATCTATCTTGACAAAACAGTACAGCCCCTGCCGGAGACCGCCTATGTCTTCGCCCATTTTGCCCAGCTGCTGGAAAACAGCGGCGACCATGAGGCAAGCGCCAGGCAGTATGAAAAATGTCTGCAGCTGGTGCCCGGCCACCCTGAATATCTGGTCAGGCTTGGCGAGGTATTGGTAAAGCTGGGTGAGCGCGGCAAGGCGCAAGCGGTCCTGACCCAATGTCTGCAAACGGATCCGGCCCATGCGCAGGCGGCGAAACTACTGGAACTGGCCGCCGGGGACGAGGCGTGAATCGGGGATTGTTTCTTGGGTGTCTTGCCTAATTAGAATTTGCGGCCGGATCCGAAGTCTTCCAGTCTCTTATGGATCATCTGCAGGTCATGCCAGGCGCCTTTTTTCAGTTCCGGCAGTTTGAGCAGCAGTGACGGGTGAAAGGTGGGCATGAGCGGCGTGCCCTTGAAGTCATGGAAACGGCCCCGCAGGCTGACCAGGGGCTGGGTCGTCTTCAGCATGATCTGGCTGGCGGCCTGACCCATGGTGCAGATGATTTTCGGCTGAAGCAGTTCAAGCTGCCGCAGGAGATACGGCAGGCAGGCCGCGGCCTCGGCCGGTGTCGGCATGCGCTGCTCCGGCGGGCCGCATTTGACGATGTTGGTCAGAAAAACGTCGTTCAGGGAGAGGCTGATGGCGCCGAGCATTTTCATGAGCAGGGCGCGGGCCTCGCCGCTGATCGGCTCCTGCTGCGCCATTTCTTCCGGGCCCGGCGGATCGCAGATGAGCAAAAGGGCGACGCCCTGCTCCGTACTCCCCTCGCCGAAGATCATCCGCTGCTCCGCCTTGCCCAGCAGGCAGTGATGGCAATCCGCCACTCCCTGCCGCAGGTCATCAAGGGTTGTGGCGGGCGGCTGGGCGGGGACGGTGACGGCCGGGGATTTTGCAGTGGAAGGGGCAGGCGGGCGGGCAGGCGGGGCCGGCTGCGGCGGCCTGCCTGGCCGGGGCGCCAGAAAATTGCGCAGCCCGTCCGATAAAGGATAGTCGAGCCCGCACTGCCGGTGAAAAAGGAGCAGGGCTCTTGCCTGCTGCATAATGGCTTCCAGGGTGGAGGGCTCATCCTTCATGCAGCGCTTCCTTCCATTCCCCCAGGGCCTGCAGGGCCTTTTCGGCCCGCAGTTTGCCGCGCAGTTTTTTGGGTGTTTTTCTGCCCTCCGGCCCGGTCAGTTCCGGAAAGAGACCGAAATTGATGTTGGAGGGCTGAAAATGGGCGGCATCGGTGCGGGTGAGATGGCGGATCAGGGCGCCGAGCGCGGTTTCTTCCGGCAGGGGAACGGGTTCTTTGTCCTGCAGCAGGCGAGCGGCGTTGATGCCGGCCAGCAGCCCCATGGCCGTTGACTCGACGTAGCCCTCCACGCCGGTGATCTGCCCGGCCAGCAGGATGTCTTTTCTGGTTTTGAGCTGCAGGGTCGGCTCCAGCACCCTGGGGCCACAGACAAAGGTGTTGCGGTGAATGCTGCCCAGCCGGGCAAAATCGGCCTGCTCCATGCCCGGAATGAGCCGGAAAACCTGCTGCTGGGCAGGGTAGGTCAGTTTGGTCTGAAAGCCCACCATGTTGTAATGGGTGCCCGCCACGTTCTCCTTTCTGAGCTGGACCACGGCATAGGGGTCGCGGCCGGTGCGGGGGTCAGGCAGTCCCACCGGCTTCATGGGGCCGAAACGCAGGGTCTCGTCGCCCCGTTCCAGCATGACCTCGATGGGCAGGCAGCCCTCGAAATATTTTTTCTCCTCAAAGTGTTTCAGCTCCACCTTGTCAGCCGTGGCCAGGGCGCTGATAAAGGCCTGGTACTGGGAGCGGTCCATGGGGCAGTTGAGATAGTCGCCCGGCCCGTCATCATAGCGCGAGGCCTGATAGATGACCGACATGTCCAGGGAATCGGCGCTGACGATGGGGGCAATGGCATCGTAGAATGACAGCGGCTCGCCGGTGATGCGGCGCAGCGAGTCGGCCAGGGCGTCGGCGGTGAGCGGGCCGGTGGCCAGGATGGTGAGCGGCCGGGGCGGGGATGGTTCGGGGATTTCCCTGATCTCCTCGCGCCGTACCTCAATGGCCGGCTGGCGGCTGATTGTTTCGCTGATAAACCGGGCAAAGAGGGCGCGGTCTACCGCCAGGGCCTTGCCGGCCGGCACCCTGGTGGCGGCCGCGGCTGCCATGATCAGGGAGTCGAGCTGCCGCATTTCCTCTTTCAGCAGTCCCACGGCCGAGGAAACCTCGTCGGAGCGGAAGGAGTTGCTGCACACCAGTTCCGCCAGGTCCGGGGAGGAGTGGGCCGGACTGTAGCGTTGCGGCTTCATGTCGTAAAGCAGCACGGACTGCCCGCGCCTGGCGGCCTGCCAGGCCGCCTCACAGCCGGCCAGCCCGCCGCCGATGATGGTCAGCACCCGGTCGGCCATCAGATTTCCAGCTCTTTTTTGATGCCGGCAACCAGCCGGTCGCGTGCGATGCCGGGGGCGCCGGGAAGTATGATTTTCATGATCGCCTCCTGCCATATAATATTTGCTTCCCATCAACTTTCAGAGCTGTGAAATATACACAATTTTGTCTCTGGTGACAGTAAAATAACAAGAAATCGGGGGGCTGGAGCCTGGGCATGAAAAAAGCCGGCGCTGGGAGAGGCGTCGGCTTTTTTCAGTGAAGCTGAGGAGAAAAAAAGGAAGAAAGGAGAAAAAAGTATTCGGCAAGGGAGTTTAATTTCTTACCGTGTTACTAATTAAGATTCTTCGCCGCGGGAAAGGTTCCAAAAAAAAATAATGCAGAGGAATGGGATGATTTTTATGCAGCAGACAGGAATGACAGATTCATAAAAAATGCTGTTTTTCCGACACGGAAACGCACGGAAATTGGGAAATATATTTTTTATTGCAGTGAGTTATCTCTGATGGGGCTGGGCGCCCCCGGGCCGTTTTCTCTTTTTTACGAGTCTGCCGGGAAAAGGGCAATAAAAAAGCCGGTGCTGTGAGGAGGAGAAGCACCGGCTTTTTTATTGAAGCAAAGGAGAAAAAAATGAAAAAAAGAAAAAGAGCATTCGGTAAGGGAGTGTCATTCTTACCGTCTTATTAATTAAGATTCTCCGGGTCGGGAATGGTTCCAGAAAAAAAGAAAAATTTTTCGGGCAAAAAAAAAGCCGGTGATGAGGAGTCACCGGCTTCCTGCTTCCATTGCTGGAAACATCGAGAAAAATGAAAAGTGAAAAAGTAAGGTAACTGAGGATGTTACTTACGTTTTACAATTATAAGAACGCGTGTATCCGCCAAAAGGTTCCATGCTGAAATATTTTTTTTCGCAGCTGCCGGGAACCGGCGGGACGGGCCGGCGGTTGGGCACGGAGCGGCATCGAGCAAGGCTGATCATTTTTTATTTATGTTGACAGGGCGCAGGGGACAGAGTATTCATATCTTTTATCAATCTTAATTTAAGTATAGGCATTTTCTTTTCTCGTCAATATCTTCTCCCCTGCGCTGTTTTTCCCCCAGCCTCGTTTGATGCCGTTGAAGTTTTTGCTGATCACTTAAAGGAGTACAGTATGAAACTTTTTATCGGCAATCTTCCCTATAATATGAATGATGCTGAACTGAACAATCTCTGTTCGCCCTTTGGCAGCGTTGTCAGCGCCAAGGTTATTACCGACCATTTTTCCGGTCAGACAAAAGGCTTCGGTTTTGTCGAGATGTCCAACCGGCCTGAAGGCCATAAGGTGATGGAAGGGCTTAACGGCACCGAGGTCAGCCATCGCAAACTGATCTGTAACGAAGCCAAGCCGCCAAAGAAAAAGGGACCGCGTCGCCGCTGATCCTTGCCTTTGCCTGGCTTTTCATGCCGACCAGCGGCAGGGAAAGCCTGTTTGCCGCCGAGCATCGGGGCCTGTTTGCCCGATGGAGCGCCTCAAGTTCCCCGTTTTTTTCATGATCTGCCCCGAACAGGGCAGGCGGCTGTGTGCGGACTTATCCGCCGTCAGGAACCAGCCTCCTGTTTCCACCCCCCGTTTTTCCTGACCCTTAAAAAATATGCTGACACATGCAGTCTTCGCCGCGGTTAACTCTGCCAAACGAGCGGGTCCCCGACGACATGCTGCTTTTCTCAGGAGTCAAGTTTTGCTCGACTCCTGCCACTTCAAGAGGAGTTTTAATGAGTTTTACATCGTTTCATTTTCACGCAAAAATCAGCGCGGCCATCAATGACAGCGGCTATACATCGCCTACCCCCATTCAGCAGAAGGCGATTCCGCCGCTGCTCGAAGGCCGCGATCTTCTCGGCCTCGCCCAGACGGGAACCGGCAAGACCGCGGCTTTTGTGCTGCCCATGCTGCAGCGTCTCATGGATGGCCCCCGGAAAAAGGTGCGGGCCCTGATTGTCGCCCCCACCCGGGAGCTGGCGGAACAGATCCATGATTATATCAATAAGCTGGCGGGACATACCGGCCTTGCCAGTGCCGTGGTGTATGGCGGGGTGGGCAAACAGGGCCAGATCGATAAAATCCGCCGCGGGGCGGAAATCATTGTCGCCTGTCCCGGCCGGCTGCTCGATCATCTGGATGCCAAGGCGTTCCGGCTCGACAAGATTGAGATGCTGGTGCTGGACGAGGCGGATCACATGTTTGACAAAGGCTTTCTGCCCGCCATCCGCCGGATATTGAAGTATGTGCCGCAGCAGCGGCAGACCCTGATCTTTTCCGCCACCATGCCCGCTGAAATCCGCCGGCTGGCGGAAACCATCCTGCGCGAGCCGGTAACCGTGCAGATCGACCATGACCTGCCGGCGCCGACCATCTCCCATGTGTTGTTTCAGGTGGAGCAGCAGAGCAAGACCGCCCTGCTGAAAAGGATCATGGAGCAGACCGACATGGTTTCCACCCTGGTTTTCACCCGTACCAAACATAAGGCGAAAAGTCTGGCCCAGCAGCTGGAGAAGTTCGGCTACAGCGTCACCTCGCTGCAGGGCAACCTTTCCCAGCAGAAGAGACAGCAGGCCCTGGACGGCTTTAAGAGCGGGGAATTCAAAATCCTGGTGGCCACCGACATCGCGGCCCGCGGTATCGATGTGTCAAGGATTTCCCATGTGGTCAACTATGACATGCCCGATACGGCGGAGACCTATACCCATCGCACCGGCCGGACCGGCCGGGCCTGCCGCAGCGGCGAGGCCTTGACCTTTGCCGGCCGCGAAGATATGCAGATGGTCACTCTCATTGAGCGTAACCTGGGGAAAAAAATGGCGAGGCAGGCATTCACCGCCCTGCCGGGTGATACACTCGAAGCGGCGGAAAGCAGACCGATGCGGCAGCGGCCGGCGGCCCGGTCCAGTCAGCGGCCGTCGTCGCAGCCCGCCAGAAGGAAAAGTACCGGCAACGCTGGGGCAGCCCGCCAGGGAGCCAAGCCGCGGAGCAGAGCCGTGCCTTTTGACTTTGATGTCCGCAGTCTCTCCCCCACATCAGGGCGCAAGGAAAGACGCACGAACGCGGGTTGATCCGTTCCGCCTGATTTTTGGTTTTTGGTAAAAAAAGGGGCATTCGCGCCGCCAGCGGCGGCGCGAATGCCCCTTTTTCGTTCGGGTGTTACGCGGCGCCTTCCCCTGGCTCCCCGCGTATGCCGCCCGTATCAAGCAGGCGGCGCACGGCAACGGCCAGCTCATTTTTCATGACCGGTTTGGTCAAATATTCACGGATGCCTATCCGTTTCGCCATTTCGGAGGAAACGGTCTGGCTGAAGCCGGTGCATAAAATGATGGGCAGGTCGGGCCTGATGGCCAGTATCTCGCTGGCCAGCTCGTCCCCGGTCATTTGCGGCATGGTCTGATCCGTGATGACCAGGGCGAACTCTTCCGGCTGGATACGGAAGATAGCCAGGGCTTCCAGGCTGCTTGTCCGCGTTGTTACCCGGTAGCCGAGGTCGGTGAGGGTCTTTTCAAGCAATACGGTGATCATTTTGTCGTCATCGACCACCAGGATGTGTTCCTGCTTTCCCGGCGGGAGTGCATCTTTGGCAGTGACCGCTTCATCCGGGCCTGTCTCCTGGACGACAAGGGGCAGATAGATGGTGAACGACGAGCCGCGGCCAGGCTCGCTGGAAACCTGGACGGCGCCGCCCAGGGAGACGACGATGCCGTGCACCACCGCCAGTCCCATGCCCGTGCCTGCGGATTTGCCCTGGGTGGTGAAAAACGGTTCGAAGATATGCTCCATGACCTCCGGCGTCATGCCTTCGCCGGTATCGCGTATCGTCAGCAGGAGATGCGGGCCGGGCCGGAGATTGGGAATATTTTCGGCAAACTCCCCGGCCACGTTGATAATGCGCTGGCTGACCTCCAGCACCCCGCCTTTTTTCATCATGGCATGGCCGGCATTGGTGCACAGGTTCATCAGGAGCTGGTGCATTTCGGAGGGGTCGGCAATAATCGACGCATCAGGGTCCCGCAGGTCCTGGCGGATTTCAATGGTGGTCGGCAGGGTTGAGCGCAACAGCTTGAGCACCTCCTTGATGATGGAAATGGGGCGCATCGCCATTCGTTCCTGTTCCGCCTTGCGGGCAAAGGAGAGGATCTGTTTGACCAGATCCCGGGCCCGGATGCCGGCGGTTTTGATCTCTTTCAGTTCGTCACTGGGAAAGTGATTGCGGCTGATTTCGATTTGGGCGATATCGGCATTCCCCAGAATGGCAAAAAGGATGTTGTTGAAGTCATGGGCAATACCGCCGGCCAGGGTGCCGATGGCCTCAAGCTTCTGGGCCTGTCTGAGTTGAGCTTCCAGTTTTTCCTTTTCCTCTTCCGCTTTTTTTCTCGCCGTAATGTCGCGGCTGACGCCGATGAGCCCCAGCACCGTGCCGTCGGGGCTATAGTAAGGGGTTTTCAAGGTGTCCAGCAGCACGTGTCTGCCGTCCGGGTAGTCGACCCACTCCTCGTTGCGTCGCGTTTCTCCGCCGGCCAGCATCTGCCGGTCTTTTTCCCGGAAGAATGCGGCCAGTTCATGGGGAAAGAGGTCGTAATCCGTTTTACCGCTGATATCGACCGCCCCGGCAAACTCGGCAAAGGCCTTGTTGCAGCCCAGGTATTTGCTTTCATGGTCTTTGAAGAAAATGAGATCAGGCACGGAATCAATTAGACTTCGCAGCAGGGCGTGGGCATTTGCCAGCTCCATTTCCGCCTGTTTCCGCTCCGTGATATTGATGCCGGTGGCCAGGATGCCGAGGATTCGGCCGTCGCTGTCAACCATCCGGTCGGCATTCCACAGCAGAGTCAGTCGTGCGTCCCGGCGGCCGAAAACATCACTCTCAAAATCTCTGGCCGGCATGCCGCCCATGACCTTGACTATTTCCTGTCCGACAGAGGGCCGCTGATCTTCGGGGATAAAAAGTTCAAGGTAATTTGCCCCCAGCACCTCCGTCCGTGTCCTGCCGAAGAGATTTTCCGCGGCCGGGTTGAATTCGAGAATGGTAAAATCCGGCGACAGCATGAGAATGACGCTTGCCGCCGTGTCAATGATGGCGCGCAGCCGTTCCCTGCTCTCGTGCAGGGCGGCAACGGCCTGATATTTTTCCGTGATGTCATTGCCGGAACAGAGCATGCCGGTGGCTTTGCCGGCATCGCTGTGCAGCATGCCGCAGCGCCAGGCGATCTTCCGCTGTCCGCCGTTTTTGCAGATGATGGAGTTTTCCAGATAATCGGGAAATTGGCCGCTGCCAGCCATGGCACCGTCGTAAAGGGTGCGCAGATGCTGCAGCTGCCCGTCATCCAGGATAAAATCAGACCAGTGTCTGCCCAGCACTTCCCGTTCATCATAGCCGAGCGTCTCAAGGCCTTTTTTATTGATGAGCAGGATCATGCCTTCCTCGTCCAGATGAACGAGCATGACATTGGCGGTGTCCAGATAGCGCTGGGCCTTGTCTCTTGCCCGGCGCAGGGACTCCTCGCCGGTCTTGCGTTCGATTCCCAGGGCGATGATATCGGCTATGGCCGTCAGTGATTTGATGGTGATATCGGTCAGTCTGCTCCGGGAAAACATGGCCATGACGCCGATCACCCGGTCTTCGATGAGCAGGGGGTGGCCGGCAAAGGCCACCAGCCCCTGTTGTCTGGCCCATGCCTGGTCCGTAACCTGCGGGTCGCCGATAATCTCATTGGTGAGATGGGCGGACTTCTGTAGGGCGATGAAGCCGATCTTATTATGCCCGGTAACCGGTAAACAACTGTGCTCCCCGTCCAGATGGGTGTACAGGCCGGCGCTGGCCCGCAGCTCCAGGATGTTTTTTTCGTGGTTGAGGGTCCAGATCCGGGCGAAGGCGGCGTCAAGAAAACGGACCATGGCCTCGCAGCACTGCTGCAGGATTTCCTGTAAGGTTGTTCCCTTGGTGAGGATAAAACCGATTTCCGAACTTAAGGAGAGGAGCCGGACCTGTTCGGCCAGGGCATTTTCGGCATGTTGGCGTTTTTTGATCTGCCGGTGCAGTTCGCCGATTTTTTCTTCCAGTTCCGCGGCGTGCCGGGTGACCAGTATTTCCCGTTCCTTATAAAAATCAATGCGCTGTCGCAGTTCAGCCGGCGATAATTTCAGATCGGCCAGGATTTCACCATAGGACTTCCGCAGCTGGACGGTTTCCTCGGGATCAAAAATTTTCTGCAGCTGGAACGCCTTGTGGGAGGTGGCGCTGCCGATGGAGCCGGCGAGGTACTTTTCCAGGTCATTGCTGATGTCGGCCAGTTCGATGATGGAAATGCGCTCCTTCCCCTTCACCCCCGTTCTGGCCAGGCAGCCGTTGATGATCTGCCCGGTTTTTTCCGGGGGGAAATAATCATTCAACAGATTCTCCAGCAGCATTTTTTTGGCCGGCAGAGGAACGGTCATGGCAGGACCATTGGCGAGACCTGCGGCAGGGCGGAAGGGGGTGAAGATATCGATGAATTGACTTGCCAGCTCTTTTTCCTGTTCGCTTGCCCCATGGAGCAGAGAGCCGAGAACATAGCAGCCGATGTTAAAGAACATGGTCCACACCACTGAATGGCTGATGGGGTCCAGTTCCGTGATGCCGAAAAGATGGACGGGATTGAGAAAGCCGATGCCGCCCGGACCTTGCGACAGAATAGTGAGCGGCAGGACATCGCTTTGGACAAGCAGCGGAATGATGAGGGTGTAAAACCAGACCAGGCAACCGGCGCAGAGCCCCAGCAGGGCGCCGACATGGTTGCCCCGCCGCCAGGAGATCCCGCCCAGCATGACCGGGGTAAACTGCAGGACGGCGACAAAGGAGATGATCCCCATGTCCACCAGGGAGTACTGTTCCGCAGCCGTTTTTTCAAACAGGTAGCCGGCCGTGACGATCAGAACCACGGTGGCCCATCTCACCCTGAGCAGATGGCGGCGCAGAAAGGCCAGCCCCGGGAACCAGACGAGCAGCGGCAGCAGGAGATGGTTGCTTACCATGGTGGCGAGGGTCATCGAACTGATCATGATCATGCTGGTGGCAGCTGACAAACCGCCGATGAAAACCAGCAGGGCGAGCCAATGGCTGTTGTAGTGCAGGGGAATGTCGAGGACAAAGGTGTCGGCCTGGGCAAGGGGCAGGCCGATGAGCAGACCGCCGCAGGCAATGGGGAACACAAAGAGATTGATCAGGATAAGATACAGCGGGAAAAGCCACATGGCCGTGCGGATATGGTTCTCATTCGAGTTTTCCACCACGGCGACATGGAACTGGCGGGGCAGAAACATAAAGGCGGACATGGCGAGGACCAGATAGCTGCACACCGTGACAAAGGGCAGCGAGGCGGGGGCGCCCAGGAAGGATTGTTCCGGCAGCGGGGCGCTTGCCAGGCGCCCGAAGATGTCGCCAAAGCCGTTGAAAACGGAAAAGGTGACAAACAGCCCGGCGGTAATAATGGCCACCAGCTTTACCAGGGATTCGGCGGCAATTGCCGCCACCATTCCCGGATGCCGTTCGGTGGCGTCCAGCCGGCGCACGCCGAAAACAATGGTGAAAAAAATCATGAGGCAGACGATGATGAGGCCCATGTTTCTTTGAAGCAGGGGGGTGGGAACCGAGGCGTCATGGGCGGTGATGTGGGTAAAGGTGGTGATGACGGCCTTTAACTGCAGGGCAATATACGGCACGACGCCAATCAGGGCGACCAGGCTGGCGATGGCCGCCACCATCTCGGATTTGCCATAGCGGGCGCCGAGGAAGTCGGCGATGCTGGTGATCCGGTAAGTATCCTTGAGCCGTACCAGTTTGCGGAGAAATTGCCAGCCGAAAATGAGGCCCATGGTCGGCCCCAGGGAGATGGTGAGAAAGAGCATGCCCGAGGTGGTGGCCATCCCGACGCTGCCGTAATAGGTCCAAGTGGTGCAATAGACTGCCAGGGACAGGGCGTAAACCACGGGGTTGTTGGTGAGATTTACCCCGGCGCTTGCCTTTTTTTCCACCCAGCGCGCGAGCAGGAACAACAGTCCCGCATAGAGCAGGATGATGAGCAGTATGATGCCTGGATTAAGC
>JACQYM010000210.1 GCA_016208225.1 Deltaproteobacteria bacterium
CCTCCATGGCCAGTTTCACCACATTTCCGGCAAATTCTTCTTTGGTTCGCCGGATGCCCGTAACCTGCTCGTGCAGGTCCATGATGCGATTCTGGTGCAGAATTTCGATATCAGCCAGTTTGGTAAAGAGCTGTTTTGCCTCTTCGGACCTGACTTTTGCCGCCATGGTGAGATAGAAATCCCGCAGCCCCTGTTCAAGGCCGTAGGCCACGGCCAGGGTTTCCTCTGTCTTTTCAGTCCCTGAAAAGAGGTGAAGACCGAGATCCTCGGGCCCCATCGCCGTTTTATGCTCCCAGGCCCTGATGCCGCCGGACATGTTGTAAACCTCCCTGAAACCTTTGCCGGAAAGCATCTGGGCCGCGATCCGGCTGCGGCCGCCGATGGCGCAGTAAACAATGGCGGGTTTGTCAGTATCAAGCTCATCCAGCCGGCGGTCAAGCTCGCCCACGGGGATCAGCTTGGCGCCGGCAATATGACTGTTCTCATATTCTTTCGGCTGCCGCACATCAAGCAGGGTGTAAGTCTCTGCCGGATGTTCCTCCATGTACCGGGCCGCGGTTTTGGCATCCATCGACTGCACAGGGGTAAAAAACTGTTTCCATTGCATTTCTTTCATTCCTCCCTTATCATTTGCTGAATTCGTAAAAGACTATTTTCACCACGGAGCACACAGAGATCACAGAGAAAATATTTTTAGTTATAATTAGTTTCCTCTGTGGACTCTGAGCGTTTCGTGGTTGATTTTAACCTTTTTTTCTACCTGAAAGCTGTTTCTTCGCCGAAATATGATACAACAACTCAAAGGCAAAATGAACCATGATAATGCCATGAATTAAAGTACTTGAAGTTGCGGTACGTTCTGATCAGCTAACACCTTTAACTTTATACCCTCAAGGGCACAAGATACCCTCAAGGGGCACAAGGGCACTTTAAGTACTTCAAGTATTTTAGGCACTAAACCGGTAACAATCCGGAGTAGTTATTGACATAACTTATTAATTTTCAGCTAAAACAATAGAAAGGAGAACCATTCAGTATGAAATCTTTACATGGCACCCAGACCGAAAAGAATATTCTCACCGCCTTTGCCGGCGAGTCCCAGGCGCGCAATCGCTATACCTACTTTGCCTCCCAGGCGAAAAAAGAGGGGTATGCCCAGATGTCCGCCATTTTTGCCGAGACCGCCGACCAGGAGAAAGAACATGCGAAAAGACTGTTCAAACTGCTGGAAGGCGGGGAGGTGGAAATCACCGCCTCCTTTCCCGCCGGAGTCATCGGCACGACCCTGGAAAATCTCAGGGCCGCGGCAGCCGGGGAAAAATATGAATACGCCGAGATGTATCCCGGCTTTGCCAAGGTGGCACGGGCCGAAGGCTTTGCCGACATCGCGGATATTTTCATGGCCATCGCCGTGGCGGAAAGGCAGCATGAGAAGCGGTATCTGGCCCTGGCGGCTAATATCATGAATGATCGCGTCTTTAAAAAGGATGCGAAAACCACCTGGCGCTGCGGCAACTGCGGCTATCTGCATGAAGGCACGGAGGCACCCGGCGAATGCCCGGCCTGCGCCCATAAACAGGCGCATTTTGAAGTGCTGGCGGAAAACTGGTGATGCTGCAATAAGTTCAGACAACCTGATCTCTTAGTTCAGTCCCCGCTTGACGGGGGTGTTTTTGGCCGGAATCCACATCCTTTGCTGGATGCCAGCTAAAAACATGCTGGCATGACGACACAGATAAACGGTTCTTTTATAATTTCTAAGTCATTTAATTACAATTAGTTACCTCTGTGTTCTCTGTGCTCTCTGTGGTTGATTTTCAGTTTTTTCGAGTCCATCAGATAAGCTGCATTGCAAATCCCCTGTCTGCTGCAAAAGACAGGGGATTTTTTTTGCTGCGGGAGGGCATCGCAGCCAAACTGCTTTTTTGTCTTGTCAGGGAGTTGAGAGTAGTTTATTATATCTGATTTTTCGGCGGATTTTCTGGAGTGCAGTTTCGCCTTCGCAGCGATTCGCCTATAAGGACAATTGAGTAATAGAGAATATGGATCAGGCAAAAATAAGAAATGTGGCAATTATCGCCCATGTTGACCATGGTAAAACGACGCTGGTGGATCAGCTCTTCAGGCAGAGCGGCATGTTCCGCTCCAACCAGGCGATGACCGAACGTCTCATGGACTCCATGGATCTGGAGCGGGAACGGGGCATTACCATCGCCTCCAAAAACGGGTCGTATAAATACAAGGATTACTGGATCAATATTATTGACACCCCCGGCCATGCCGACTTCGGCGGCCAGGTGGAACGGGTACTGCGCATGGCTGACGGCTGTCTGCTGCTGGTTGACGCCCAGGAAGGCCCCATGCCCCAGACCTATTTTGTGCTGAAAAAGGCGCTGGCCAACGCATTGCCGATCATTGTCGTCATCAATAAGATTGATAAGCCCGCCGCCCGCTGCGACTGGGCCGTTGATCAGGTTTTTGATCTCTTTGTCAAGCTCAATGCCCCGGATGAGCTGCTTGAATTTCCCGTGGTCTATGCCTCGGCCAAACAGGGGTATGCCTTGCGTTCCCTGGGCGAAACCAACGCGAACATGGACCCCATTTCCGAGATGATCGTTGCCGCCATCCCTGCTCCCACCGGCAGCATTGATGCGCCGCTGCAGATGCAGGTCAACACCATTGACTACTCACCCTATCTCGGCAGGCTGGGCATCGGCAAGGTGGTGAACGGCACCTTGAAAATCAATAAGGACATCGCCGTTGCCCGGCGGGACGGCTCCATTTCCCCCATCCGGATCTCCAAAATTTTCCGCTTTGAGGCCAATGAAAAGATCGCCGTCCCGGAAGCGACCTGCGGCGAGATCGTCGCCGTGGCAGGCATGGATGATGTCACCGTTGGTGTCACCTTTACCGATCCCCTTAATCCGCAGCCCCTGCCGCTGATCGAGATTGATCCGCCCACCCTGTCCATGAATTTTGTGCCCAATGATTCCCCTTTTGCCGGCAAGGAAGGGAAATATGTCACCTCCCGGCACATTGAAGAGCGTCTTGCCCGGGAGACCCTGGCCGATGTCGCTCTGCACGTGGAGCCGTTGACCGAGGGGGTCGGCTTCAAGGTTTCCGGCCGGGGCGAGCTGCATCTCTCCATCCTGATTGAGAAAATGCGGCGGGAAGGGTATGAGTTCCAGGTCACCCGGCCCCAGGTGATCATGAAGGAAGAAAACGGCCGGCCGCTGGAACCCTTTGAGGAGCTGACCATTGATGTTGATGAACAGTATCAGGGCGTGGTCATTGAAAAACTGGGCAAGTTGAAGGGCCAGATGCTGGAAATGCGCAACGAAAACGGCATGGCCAAGCTGATCTACAAGATCCCGACCAGGGGGCTGCTCGGCTTTCGTTCCCAGTTCATGACCGATACCAAGGGCATGGGGATCATGAATTATGTCTTTGCCGAATACGGACCGTATGCCGGCGAAATCCAGAACAGGGTCAACGGCGTCTTGATCGTCAAGGAGCAAAGCACCACCGTGGCCTATGCCCTGTTCAATCTGCAGGACCGGGGCCGGCTTTTCCTCGGTCCGGGGGTGGATGTTTATGTCGGCCAGATCATCGGCGAAAATTCCCGGCCCGCGGACATGGTGGTCAATCCGGCCAAAGGCAAGAAATTGACCAACATGCGCGCTTCGGGGTCCGATGAGGCGGTTATCCTCACCCCGCCGCGGCTGATGAGTCTGGAAGACTGTATCGCCTATATCAATGACGATGAACTTGTGGAAGTGACGCCGGCCTCCATCCGGCTCCGCAAACGCAAGACCGCCAACCTGAAGCCGTAAAGAGAAACGTTCCAGCGTTTAAGCGTTCAAACGCTGGAACGTTGTTGCGTTGGAACGTTTGATCGCTGGAACGCTTCACGACAGCATGTCCATACCCTGATTGGCAAAATTTTCCTCCAGGGCCTGTTGGCGAAGAAGAAGAATTTTTGTTATGGCCGTATTGATATCCTGATCCCGGAATTTGAGATTGTCCGCCTCCTCGCCTTCCATCTCTTTGAAAAAATGAGAAATCTTCAGATCTCGCGTCGGTTTCGCCGGCACATAAAGTTCTTTTCCTTCATCACTCAGCAACAGGATGGCCCCTCTGGCCAGCAGTCCGGCAAGGGCGTGGCGGACAAAATTTTCCGACAGACCCAGGCGATTGCCGATCGTATCAGGGGCGGCAGGGCCCTCGCCCCTGTCAAAAGTCCGGCAGATGGTAAGCAGGACCGCCAGGCATATTTTTTCCCGGCTGGCGTGGCTTATGCTTTCCTCAAACTCGATGGGGTGAAACGTTGTTGCCTTCTGGCAGGCGAAACTGATGATTCCGCCCAGCAGAACGAGCAGCCAGGTTGTCTGCAGCCAAATCATGAAAATGGGCACCGTGGCAAAGGTGCCGTAAATCGCGTTGTATTTGGCCACGCCGATCTGAAAGTCGATAAAGATAAACTGCGTTATCTGCCACAGACAGCCGGTAATGATGCCGGCAGACAGGGCAGGGACAAATTTGACCGTGGTATTAGGAATAATAATATAGATCAGGGTCAGGACGGCAGTGTTTGTCAGCCACGGAACAGAAAGCAAAAACAGCTTCATGGTCCCGGCAAACAGACCGATTTCCAGCAATTTGCGGGTAATGACATTGCTGCTCAGCGTGGTTGATAAACCGAGGGACAAGGCAAGCAGCAGGGGTCCGATAATGAGGATGGCGAGATAGTCGCTTGCTTTTCTGATAAAAGTGCGCGGTTTTTTTACCCCCCATATCAGATTAAGGGAGGCCTCGATCTGGCCCAGCATGGAAATCGCCGTATAGACGATAAACACAAGGCCGATGGAGCCGAGTGCCGTCACATTGGTGTTTGTCACATATTCGGTGATTTTCGGGATCAGGTCAGCCGCGATACCGCCGCCGACCGCCTTTTCCAGCAGCAGCGGTTGAATCTTGTCCTGGATGCCGAATCCCGTGGCGATGGAAAAAATCAAGGCCAGCATGGGGATGAGAGCGAGCAGAAAGGTAAAGGACAGGGCAGAGGCATGGTTGATCAGCTGCCCCTGAAAAGGGGAGCGGATAATGATGACGAATATTTTGACGAGGCGAAGCCGCAACCGGGCGGGCAGGGGGAGATCAGCTTCCCGCTGGCTCCAGAGCAGACCTCTGTCGGCGTCTTTCGGCAGCAAACGGTTGACTGCCCGTTTCATGAAGCAAGTTCCTGGCCCAGTTTTTTAAGAAGATAACGGGAGATTTCATTCCGGACGGGGTGGTCCATTTCCAGAAATGATACCCCGATATCGTACTGGTTCGTGTCCACCAGCTCTATGCGTACCACGGTCCCGAGCAGCAGGGCGGTGGCGCTGAAATCATCAAAGGGGATCTGCAGCTGAATTTTATTGCCGATGGCGAAACAGGGGTCATTGCTGCGGAAGAGAATCCCGGTGATGCTCAGATTTCTGGCATTGGCCGGGATGGTTTCGGTGACATCGTCGATGCTGATTTTTTTTACGAGGATCTGCGGGGAAAAATCGATCCTGACATAGCGCCGTTTGTTGGACGAGAAGGCCTGGATATTGTTTTTTCCCAGGGCCTTTGCCTTAAAGAGCGCCGTATCCGCATACTTTACCAGCTCTGTTGCCCCGGATGCATCAATCGGGAAATTGGCCAGCCCGCCGCTGATCGTTAACGGAATGGCTTTGCCGTCAAACTGCAGCCCAAGATTTTGAATAAGTTCCCTGAGCCTTTCCGCCAGAATGAGGCCGGTCGCCTTTTTCGTTTCCGGCAGAATAATGACAATTTCTTCCCCGCCATAGCGGGAGGCAATGTCCTCGGACCGTATCGCGTCCATAATGGCGTGGGAAATATCTTTGAGAACGGCATCGCCGGCAAGATGACCATGGGTGTCATTGACCGTCTTGAAATTGTCAATGTCCAGAAACAGAATGGACAATTCCGTGTCATACCGTTTGGCCCGGGCAACCTCCCGGATGAGCGATTCATCAAAGTAGGCACGGTTGTACAGCCCGGTCAACCGGTCATATTTGGCCGTGTTGATGGTGTCTTCAAAAATATGGATCTCGACCACCTTGGGATTCTGCAGCGATTTGTGAATCGAACAGAAATAATCACAGATGGCGGTGCGCAGGTTGACGCTGTGGCCGAGCTGATTGCTCATCTCCAGCCGATGCAGGCAGATTTCCAGCCAGAATTGCTCCGCCTCCTCCTGGCTGAGGTCGAGATGGGCCAATACGTGAAAAATGATGGGAAAGGTCTGACTGCCGAACTCTTTGGTGATCTTATCAAGGTGCTTGATCAGTTTTTCGTCGTCATGGGAGTACTTGTCCAGGCACTGCAGTATGTTATTGCGTATGACTTGCATAAGGGAACCCTTTTATTATCTGAACCCGCGTAGTCAGGGCTGATTTCATGCCTTGCGTGAAACTCCGACGAGAGATACTATAATATACGACAGTCAGTGCACCTTAATAAAAAAATACAGAATTTTCTTTAAAATATGGATGACTATGACAGATTAGCCCGTCTTATCGACTGGCTCGCCTTGCCGGCTGCCTGTTTTATCCTGCTGCTGCTGTTTCTGTTCTTTGTTGTGCGGCCTTTTTTTGCCTATCTGTTTAATCCGGACAGAATAAAAGCGCTCAAAAAACTTCGTGCGGCGCAGATGAAAAGAGAAGAGACAGCTGCGGCAACCGTTGACAATGAAGATGCGGAAGAAGAGTTTCAATTTACCAACCCGCCGGGCATCAGGGAGGATCTGCAGCAGATGAGCAAAATGGCGGAGAGTAGCCCGGATAAGGCGGGAGCACTGATCAAGCAGTGGCTCAAGAAGGAGTAAGCGCCGGCGGCTTTTTGTGCTTGTCTCCATTGATATAATTGGATTATAGCTTATCTTCTCTTGCATAACTGCCGTCTTCTCAACAACTATAATGATCATGAATATGCAATTCCTGCGGAAAATTTCTCCGTTTGTCTATTTCCTGGCCGGACTTTTTGTTTTCTGGTGGTTTTTTGCCAGGCCGGATCAGTCCGTCCTGAACCAGGATGCCGTCCCCAGGGCGATCACGGCACGCGGCGACCTCGCCGGGGATGAGCGCAATACCATCGAGCTGTTTCAGGCAACTTCTCCTGCCGTGGTATACATCACCAGCATTGAATTGCGCCGTAATCTGTTCAGTCTCAATATCTATGAGATTCCCAAAGGCACCGGTTCGGGTTTCATCTGGGACCGGGAAGGCAGGATCGTCACCAATTATCATGTCATAGAAGATGCAAATCAGGTGCAGGTGACCCTGGCCGATAACAGCACGTGGAAGGCGGTGCTGGTGGGGGCCTCGGCTGACAAGGACATTGCGGTGCTGAAAATATCCGCACCCGGCAAAACGTTAAAACCGATACCGGTCGGAGAATCAGCAAACCTGCTGGTCGGCCAGAAGGTTTTTGCCATCGGCAACCCGTTCGGGCTTGATCAAACGATTACCGCGGGCATTGTCAGCGCCCTTGGCCGTGAAATAAAATCAGCCAACGGCATGACCATTCATGATGTGATCCAGACTGATGCCGCCATTAATCCCGGTAATTCAGGCGGCCCCCTGCTGGACAGCGCCGGCCGTCTCATCGGGGTGAACACGGCGATCTACAGCCCGGACGGGGTGAACGCCGGCATCGGTTTTGCCGTTCCGGTGGATGAAGTAAACAGGGTGGTTACCGAGATTATCAAGCATGGCCGCCTGATCCGACCCGGTCTGGGAATAACCGTTGCCAACGAGAGGCTCGTGAGCCGGCTGGGGATCGAAGGGGTTCTCGTTGTCCAGGTGGAGAGCGGCAGCTCCGCCGAAAAAGCCGGCCTCCGGGGGGTACGGAGGATCAGGGGCGAGGTGCTGCTGGGTGATATCATTGTGGGCATCAACGGCAAACCGATCGCCGGACTTGATGATCTGCGCCAGGAAATGGAACGTTTCCAGGTAGGAGACGAGGTAACCCTTAAGATAATTCGTGACGGTCAGGAATTTCAGGTAAATGTTATTCTGGATGCGGTAGGATAGGACTCTCCATGCAAAGCAGGACAATGCTGTGATCTGGTGGACAAAGGCGCTGAAGAGTCTGATATCCTTTGATGACGGGCAGCGGCTGGATTTATTCCGGATCTTTCCCGCCTTCAGAAGATTTCTGGCAGCAAGGCATCACTATGCCCAGTTGCGTACCGGGGCGGACATTCTGTTTGTGCTGGTGCTTCTTTCCGGATTCTTCGGCCCCCAGGAGGCGCGGCGCAACATTGCCGTTTTTCTGACCTGGGGCATCCTGTGGCCCGGCATTGTGCTCTCCTGATATTTTGTCGGCCGCATGTGGTGCGGTATCTGTCCGTTTCCCGGACTTGGCGTTTTTCTGCAGAGAAGGGGCTGGACCTTTTCCTTCAAGGTGCCGCGCCTGCTGCAAAAATACGGCGTTTACTGCTCCGTCTCCCTGCTGGCCCTCATCATCTGGTTTGAAACGGTTACCAGTCTGACGCAATGGCCGGCCGGCACATCCTATCTTGTCCTTTCCATTGTTCTGGGGGCCGCGGTGATGGCCGTCCTTTTCCAGGGCCAGTCCTGGTGCCGGCATCTCTGCCCCCTGGGCCGGATCAGCGGGGCCGCGGCAACGCTGTCCATCACCGAGTTCCGGGCTGACCATGAAAAATGCCGGGGATGCAAAAGCGTTGCCTGCAAGAAGGGGAGTAACGGCCAGCGCGGGTGCCCGGTGTATCTTGGCGCGGTTTCCGTCCAGAATAATCTTCATTGCCTTGTCTGCGGCCACTGTCTGCCGCTGTGCGACCGCGATTCTCCCCAGTTCCTGGTGCGCAATCCCTATATCGAACTCATCCGCAACGCCGGTCGATACATCACCTGCACCTACACGGTTCCCTTTCTGATCGGTTCCCAGCTCGCCCGTTTCGTCAGGGACAAGGCGGTATACAGCCGGGTCATGGACTCTCTTCACATGACCGATTCGCTGCTTTTCAGC